>NZ_JCAMOR010000031.1:0-87545 GCF_059512385.1 Bradyrhizobium sp. Crot121
CCAAGGCTTCCTCCTAAAAGAAAGCCTTGAATCACGTTCCGTCTGATTTGAGAATCCCAAGAGTCCACACAGCCTAGGAGACCCTCATGGTGACGAGCGCGTCTTCGCGCGTCTCGAACCATGAGGCCTCGATCTCACCCGCGCCATGCCTCGAGACGCCGCTTGCGCGGCTCCTCGGGATGAGGGTCGTCGCATTCATCGCGCAAGGGACGTGACAATATTTTGCAGCTTACTTGAAGTTGCCGTCTCGCGTGATCGGCAGCGCTTCTGTCGTATGACGCGCATCATTTAGCTGATGCAAAACTCACGTTTTTGAGAGTCGTGATTGAACCTGATGACGTGCGGCACTGACCAATTCAGTGCTGGGGATTTCAGGGCCCAGTGACGACCAACGCCACCAAGCAATACTCATTGCGCTCGGTGGCGTTTATTTTTGGCGAAGCTGTTTCGCCACAAGCCCCACCGTCGTCATTCCGGGGCGCGCGTAGCGCGAGCCCGGAATCCATTTCTCCACCTGCACCCGCGGCTCGATGGATTCCGGGCTCATCGCTGCGCGATGCCCCGGCAGGCACGACACCGGTGTGAAGCGCGACAGAAACTGAAGGGCACGGCGCGTGCGCCGTTGCCCGTCACACGGCAACTACCGCCTCAATACACCAGCCCGGTGCCGGGCGGCTTTTCCAGCGCGGCGGCGAGCGAGCGGTATTCCTCGCTGTTGGTGCCTGCGAGCTGGGCGATGCGGTTGAGATGATACTGTGCCTGGTCGCGGTTGCCCTGTTCGACCTGCCACAGACCGTAATACTGCCAGGTCTTGACGTGGTTCGGATCGGCCTTCAGCGCGCGCTCGTACCAGACCTGCGACAGCTTGTAGTCGCCGAGCTTGCGATAGGAATAACCGATCAGGTTGGCGACCGCGGCGGTGTCGTCGCGGTGCAGGGCCTTCAGTTGCTCGATCGCGTTCGCATAATCGTGGCGGTCGTAGATCGTGGCATAGGCGGCGTGATAGCCATTCTCGAAGGCGGCCTGTTCGACGTTCGGACGAATCTCCGACTTCTTCTTGCCCTTGGGCGGCGGCGGGGGCGGATCGTTATCCGGCGCGGCAAAGACCGCGGTAACGACGGGCGCTGCCGCAAGCGTCAGCGACAACATGGCGAGCGTCAACAGCCTGATCGCGAATTTCTGCATGCCTCTCTCCTGATGGTCAGCCCGGCGATCCTATACCGCGGCCCGTTTCCTTGAACACCCAGTGCTCGGAAACATTCCCGCTTCGGCACGCCATTTTGAAACTCACGCCTCGCAGACGTGACGCCGGTCAGGACTTAACGCAGTCGCGGACATGAACAGGATGTCATGGAGATGAACGAATTCCGTCCGCGCGTTTCAGCGTGGGTTCAGCGCCGCCGACTTAAGGTCGTCATCACTGATCGGCGAGCCCGGCCATCCGACCGGAAGTCTCAGCGATCCCTGGAAGAGGAGACAACCATGCTCAAGACCATTTCCGCGGCGCTGCTTGCGGTTTCCGTGATGGCGGCGCCCGCGTTTGCCGGCAACTATGGCAAGACGACCCAGGCGCCGGTGATCAAGTCCGAACTGACGAAGTCGAAGGCGCTGCATGCCAACGCCAAGATGGTGCGCCATCATCATAAGCACCAGCGCTACGTCCGCCATCATGGCCACCACAAGCACATCGGTGTGATCAAGACGCATGTCACGCCGAAGGTCGCGGTCAAGCCCATCGTGCGGCCCGCCAAGCGCGGCTGAATCCTGACTTCCACGACTGGTCCGTCCGCCGCGGTTTTGATCCACATTGCCCCACCGCGCCGGCGGATATCAGGCCCACCCACGGCCATTGCATCCCCAATGGCCGTGGGATGGTGCATTGAGGCGACGCCTAGATGCGAATTCCCTTTCGCCGCTGGCCGGTCTAAGAAACTGCCGGGACCGACGCAGTCGACTTTGGGGCGAAAGGAACTTGGCGAAGACAGCAAGACTTACGGCAATCCTGCTGTTGCCGATCGCGCTCGGGGCGTGCTCCGCATTCAGCAGCGACGACAACAGGTCGATCAGCTTCACCGATGACCGCGGTGTCGCCGACCAGCCGTATCCGAAGAATTACCGCGCCGAGACCCTGGCGTTCATGCACACCTATCTCAACGACCCCACCGGCGTACGGGACGCGGCCATGGCCGAGCCGGTGCAGCGGACGGTCGGTGGGCGGCAGCGCTACGTCACCTGCCTGCGCTTCAGCGCCCGCGACTCGGACGGCGCCTATCGGCCGACGCGGGAGCGCGCGATCGTGTACGTCGATGGCCGGCTCGACCGCATGATGGAAAATGCTACCGAGCCTTGCGCCAGCGCGACCTACGCGCCATTTCCTGAGCTGGAGAAGATGTCGCGGTAGCGGCGGCTCGGTGGCCGCAGGGTTACCGGGATGGGATCACTTTTCGGCGAGGGGTGAACCTCTGCTTAGTCAGATCCGACATCCGTTCTGGTGGCCGGCTCCGGATTAACGGGAGGGAAAATTCTTCCATGCAATGGAACCCGCGGGTGTTGCGGCGCTGTCACTGTGACGAACACGTGATGCTCTGGCGGTGCCCCAAAGCAACCTAATTGAAGTCACGTTGTTTGGTTTGATGTCGCGTCGTGGAGTGAACGGGGAAGTACCATGAAGAAGTTTTTGCTTGGCGCAGTCGCCATGGCCGCATTCGCCGGCCCCGCTTTCGCGGCTGACATGCCGGCACGGCCCTATACCAAGGCACCGCCGGCCTATACGGCGCCGGCGTTGGTTTACAATTGGACCGGTTTCTATATCGGCGGCCATATCGGCGGCGGCTTCACCGACGGCAACAATCTGCTCGGCAGCGACGCGCGCTTCCTGGGCGGCGTGCAGGGCGGTTTTGACTATCAATTCGCGCCGAACTGGGTGGTGGGCGTCGAGGCGCAATACAGCTGGCTGCCGGGCAACAGCAATAATGGCTTCGTGTTCCCCGCTGGAACGGTGGTGACGGGCAATACCGACCAGCTCGGCTCGGTCACCGGCCGGCTCGGCTACACCTGGGGTCCGGCGCTGCTCTACGCCAAGGGCGGTTACGCCTGGCGTGAGAATAGCAATATCGGCGTCGCCTTCGCTGGCGTGCCGCAGCCCTTCACGACTGACGGCAACCGCAAGGACGGCTACACGGTTGGCGCAGGCCTCGAATACATGTTCGCGCCGAACTGGTCGGCCAAGGCCGAGTACCAGTATTACAATTTCGGCCACACGACCTTCACCTCCGGTCCGGCCGAGATCGTCGGCTCCCGCTTCCGGGACGACGAGCATACGGTCAAGGTCGGCGTGAACTACCGCTTCGGCTGGGGCGGGCCGGTCGCTTCCAAATACTGACCGCGGGTTTCCGCGGGGGCGAGGGCCGGCTTTCCGCCGGCCCTTTTGCTGCGGGGCTACCGGCGCCGCAGAAAATATTTTTTGCGGTGCACGGAACTTTCACGCTCAATGGTTTATTATGCCGGCCGCCGGGCGAGGTGGACACACGAACATGCGTGCTTTTGCGTTAGCGTTGATTTTTTCTGCGGCGATATCGCCATGCCTTGCCCAGACCGTGCTGAAATCCGAACCGCTGATTCTCGCCCCCTACGAGGTCGCCTTTGTCCAGGATCCGGCCTGCGGGGTCGGGAAGGTGCTCAAGGTCACCGGCGCGATCAGGGGACTGCACAGGCGTAAGGCGTGCGTGACGCTGGCCTCGGAGCAGGCCTCACTGGTGAGCGCGACGCCGTAAGGCTTTTTCCTGCGGCGGCTCGGGCGGCGAGAGCTGCGGCTCGCTCCGCGCCTCGCGTTCGGCATCGGCTTTGTTCTTGGCGGGGTCTTCGTTCGGTTCCGCCTGGCAGGGCCTGATCTCGTAATCATTGTCCAGGACCGGACGCGGGGCGGCCTTGTCCTCGTCCGTGGCGACATCGACGACCAGGCCGCTCTTCCGAGCGACCTTCCAGACATCCGCCTCGGTCGGATAGGCCTTGCTCAGCTTGGCATCGTTGGAAAATAGCGCGTACGGCATTCTTAGCTCGTGGCTCCGCAAAGGCAGTCAACGCCAACCCCGCCCCCGGGTTTCAGCACCGCCAACCGTCTTGTTTCACGCCCGGGTGAGGGCGTCCGTCACCCCGTCTTGAGTCCCTAATAAGTGGTGAATCCCCCAAAAAAGAATCCGCAAGACTCCGGTGCTAGAATCGCCGGATGCTCCAGGCCATGACAACGGTTCTGCACACATCCAGCGAACGCGTGCATGTCACGCTCACCGCGGCGCTGTTGGTCGCCTCTGTGGCCAATATGCTGCTGGTATGGGCCTGGCTCTGACCGCAAAGACCTGGCGGGACAGCCTGTGGGACTATTCTATTCGGCGGAGCGAGGCGGCTAGGTACCCTCGCTCAGAGTGGCGCGGACCTTGGCCATGGTGGCACGGCAGTATTCCTCGCGCTCCCGGGTAAACCGCTCCTGGTGGGCGCGGAAGCTTGCCACCCGGGCACGGATTTCGGACTGGAAATCGGCGGGGAGGTCGAGACCCGCGATCCGAGGCGGCTTCGCCTGAGACGGCCTTGCTTCAGGGGGCATTGCCTGAGCAGGCATCGTCTGAGCCGGCTTGGGCGGGACGGCGAGCGGGAGCGGCGGAGGTTCGGCGAGCACGGCTTCGACGTTAACCACGGCGGTGGTTATGGTCGCGCGGACGGTCGTCTCGGTGGCCGGCGACAACAACTCGGCGTCGGGCTTCTTGCCGGTCACCGATTGCACGAACGCCATTGTCTGAGCGATCAGGAGATCGCGTTCCTTCATCCATTTCATGGCACACCTCGGCCTTACTCGACTGCAGCAAAGGTTGCCTTCGGAATCAAGCATCCCAAGTTATGGCAGTCCCAATTTCCACCGAGGTGACAAAAGAGTAACACCGCGTCAATCGGAAGAGATCGTTTACCATAACAGGGTGATGGCAAGTCCTCACGGGCGCGGTGGAGACGGCAGCAATTCCTTGCCGATCGCTCTGATGAGAAACTTCGAGCCGGCGTCGGAGAGGTGCACGATATCGGTTATCAGCACCTGGTTGGCATCGGTCCCGATCCCCGTCAGACAGCCCGCAGCATTGCATAGCGTATGCCAGGCAGAGATGTACTCGATCCCTTCGGCTTTGCTGAAAGCCTCCATCCGCTGATCGTTGTCCAAGCCTGATACGCCCGCCGCGATCCGCTCCGGAATCTCGTGCCAAATCCGGTAGTGATTGACGAGCGTATGGGGAAGCGTTCGCTTCCAGACCGGCAGTGGACCCAGGATGACGATGCGCCGGACCTTGCTGGCGCGCAGCCGCGCGATCGTTTCGTGCAGCTTGCCGAGATCGTTGTTCGTGCCCCACATCGCATGGAGCAGCACGACGTCCGGATGCGCGGACTGAAGTAGGCCGAAGGCGGTGCGATGGACTTCGTCGCAGCGTGCGTTCGCGCCCGAATCCAGGATCGGCGCGCAGCCCGGCGCGCTGAACCTCGCCAGGCGGAACGATCCGCTCGCAGCCTCTGCTTCCTTCAAGCCCGGATAGAGCGCGGCCGCGGTCGAATCTCCCCACAAAAATACGAGCGGCAGCGTTCCCTGCTCGATGCAGTCTGCGTTGAATTCAGCGCCCGGCGCTTCCAGGAAACACCTGTTCGCTAAATCCCGCATTGTCCTTCGCCTGGGTCCGCGCGATCGCCTGCACCTCCACAGGAAAACGAAAATCGAATCCGGCCGCGGCGATGGTCACGATACCGGCAAGGCCGACGAGCGCGAGACCGAGCGCTAGTCTCTTGACTGCCCGGTCGTAGTGGCGAAGCGGAATTTCGACAAAGCGGAATGTCAGCCAGGAAAGAATCACGGAGACGGCGACCGCCGCCCAGATCTCCATCACGTTCGGCACGCCGTTGCGCAGAATGCCGAGATAGGACAGGACCGGCCAGTGCCAGAGATAGAGCGGATAGCTGATCAGGCCGATCCATACCATTGGCCGGTTCGACAGCAGCATCTTGTTCACCGCCGAATTTGGCGTGGCGATCAGGAGTACCGCGCCGAGCACCGGCAGCAGGGCGTAGAGGCCTGGGAATGCGCTGGCGCGATCCAACAGCAGCGCCGGGCCAAGGATCGCGGCAAGGCCCAACAGAGCAAGATACTCGCCGATCCGCTTGTCCCAGCTAACGCTCTTCCGTACGAGCACCAGGTGGGCAAGAAGTCCGCCCGCGAGCAACTCCCAGGCGCGTGTGAGCGGTGAGTAGAACGCGACGGTCTCGTAGCCGAAGAAGATGCTCAGGCTGAACGCAAACGACGCCAGCGCGATGACCGCGATCCATCGGCCGCGGATTGCGGTTGCGGAGAGAAGAAGGATCAGCGGCGGCCAGAAGATATAGAACTGCTCTTCGACGCCCAGCGACCACAGATGCAGCAGCGGATTGTCCGCGGCGGCAGGTGCGAAATACCCGGTCTGCCTGAGCTGGAACAGATTGGCCGCAAAGGCGACGCCGGCGGCAATGTTCTCGCCAAGCAGGGTGAATTGATCGGGCAGCAGCGCGAACCATCCGACCAGATAGGTCGCGGTGAGCACGATGACGAGGGCTGGAAAGATGCGGCGAACGCGCCGCGCATAGAAATCGGCGAACGAGAAGGTGCCGGCATCGACCCTCGTCAGGATGATCCGCGTGATCAGGAAGCCGGAGATGACGAAGAAGACGTCAACGCCGATGAAGCCGCCCGGCACCAGCCAAGGCTGAGCATGATAACCGACGACCAGCAGAATGGAGATTGCCCTCAGCCCGTCAATATCGGGCCGATAAGCCGTTTCGTGATGCGCCATTGTGCGGATGATGTACCCGGTCCACGGCGACGCCGCCAGAGCGGGCAGCGGCCCGCTTCATCACGTATCAAATGTTTGTGGCCCGCCTAGCTCGCGGGAAGTGGTGTTGCGGTCGTCTCGGCCGGCCGTTCGGCGGCCTTTGCTTCGATCAGGTCGGCGTAGCGGTCATATTCATCGGCCATTTCGAGCAGTTTTTCGCGAACGTCTGCATCGACGACCTGATAGGCCAGCCGCTTCGCTTGCTCGGATTGAAACCGGTAGTGCTGCGTGTCGGACATGTGGGCACCTCGAACGTATGTCCGGCACCAACCGCAAAGGTTCATCAGGCAGCGGCAGGCTTCTTGTCCTGTCGAATCTCGACGTCGAACCAGCCCATCTCCTTGAGTTCGTGCGCCTTCTTCAGCGCGGCATCCTCGCTCTCGCGTCTTAGGATGATCTGCCCGGTGCCGTCGCGGGCGTAGATGAAATAAGCCATTCTTAAAATCCTGTTCGGCTGAAATACGCGCTCCGACAACGGAAATAATTGAAACGATTTTGGCCCAAAACACGGCGCTTTGATGAAACGGATGGTGCCGGCTGAGGGGATTGAACCCCCGACCTTCGGTTTACAAAACCGCTGCTCTACCGCTGAGCTAAGCCGGCCGATTTCGGCCGCTCGCATATCAGACTTGGGAGCGGAGGGCCAGAACCTGAGGGCAGCCAGGCGAGACCTGTGCAGGAAAAAGGCGGCCGGGCGGCCACCTTTTCCCCAACTGGTCGATTGGGTTACTGGCAGGGATGGCGGCGGCCATCCTCGCCGCGGAACCAGGTCCCGGGCGTGCAGACGAGGCCGTTACGCTCGGCGTAGCTCTGGGTGTAGTAGCCGCCTCGGTAGCCGTTATCGAAACCGGCAAATGGCGCAGTGGCAACCGCCGCCGCCGTGCCGACGGCGCCTCCGACAACCCCGGCGGCCACGTTGCCCGGCCAGAAGCTGCCGCGATCGTCCCAGTGGGCGTAGCTGTTGTTCCAGCCATTGTTGTACTGATAGGCGGCGGCGCGACGCTGCTGGTAGCTGCCGGTATAGGGATTTCCCGGTCCTTGGTTCTGGCAATTGGCGTTCGGATAGAACTGAGCGCAATAGCCGGGATTGTAGATCACCTGTTGCGCCCCGGCGGGAGCGGCCAGGGCGGAAGCGAGCAGCGCGGCGGTGCCGACGATAGCGAGTGGTCTCATGTGAGATTCTCCTTGAAGTCGCAATCGACACCAAGCGGCCGCGCGGCGGGCCTGTTCCAACGATCCTGTTCACACGATTTCAAACCCAAGTGATCGCAGCAAGCGCATCAAGAGAGTGGTACTCGCGGACGTTGATACGCCGCCGATTGTGGAAGGAGTGGCCTGACAAGGGCTGCCACTTCGTGTCAAATAGGGGCATCGAGCGGACGGGGCGGAATGTTTGGAATCCTGGGACTTGGTTTTCTGTTGGGCATGCAGCACGCGCTCGAGCCCGACCATATCGCGGCCGTCTCCAGCATCGCCGCGCGCCGGACCCATATCGGCGACATCGTCAGGCACGGGCTGACCTGGGGACTCGGCCACACGCTGACGCTGTTCTGCTTCGCGGGTGCCGCCATCCTGCTCGGACACGCGATCCCGGAGACAGTGGCGCAGCCGATCGAAGGGGCCGTCGGCATCATGCTGGTCGGGCTCGGCGTCCACGTGCTGTGGCGTCTGTGGCGCGACCGCATCCATTTCCACCGCCATGGCCACGGCGACGGCACGGTGCATTTCCACGCCCACAGCCATGCCGGCGAGACGACGCCGCATCGTGCCGCGACGCATGTCCACGCGCACGGCTTTCGCTGGCGCACGCTGCTGGTCGGCCTGATGCACGGCATGGCCGGCTCTGCGGCGCTGCTGGTGCTTGCGGTGTCGCAGGCCGCAAGCCCGATCGTCGGACTGGGCTATGTCGCGCTGTTCGGGATTGGCTCGATGATCGGCATGGGCGCGCTGTCCACGGTGATTGCAGTGCCGATCGCGGCCTCCGCGCGCTGGCTCACCTGGGCCAATCGCGGCCTGCAAGGCGCGGTCGGGCTCGTGACCATCGCGATCGGTATCAACACCATCGTCGAAACACTGCTGGTGTAAGCGCCCGCGCATACGGCGTTAACAAATGCTGACCACGATCGCCCGCAATTGAGCGAGCCGGCATGCTCACGCGTTAGGCTTACCGGCAGTTTGGCCTGTCGCTTTAACCTTTGGCTGCGCGCATTCGATTAGGTTGCTGAACGAGACAGGAAGGCAACCAATGCGCGTTGGCATTACAGCAGGGATTCTTTTGGCGATGACGTCAACGGCCTTTGCCGGTGGCGGCTCCGGCGGCGGCTTCGATATCGTCGTTCCCTATCGGCGGGGCGTGCCGATCATCATCAACGGCATCGACGTTTCCTATGCCGTGATCGAAGGCGAATGGGGTCTTGGCAAGAACGTCCACGTGCAGCCGACCATCTATGGTGGGCGTTACATCGATCCCGAGCCCAATGTCGGCCATTATTATCCGAGCCTCGGCCACATGCCGGGCTATGGGCGACTGGAGATCGAGCCGCCGTCGAACCGGCGCCTGCCGAAGCCGGCCGAAAGCTATCACCAATCCTGGTCCGCGCAGTCGATGCCGCTGCCGGCGCAGTCCAATCCGCCGGTCGATGCGCCGCCCATCATCTATGCGCCGCAGTATGACCAGTCCCCAGGCGACCATCGCCGCCGGCCGCCGAGAATTCCGCGCTAGGGCATGATCCGGAAAAGTGGAAACCGGTTTTCCCTCGCGACAAACGCTAAGCGTTTGCGCGGAGATCATGCTCAAACAAAGAGATGAGCCAATAAGAACACACCAACAGGAGAGAGTAGAGTAATGCGTCAGATGATTTCAGGAATGGTCGCGGCAGTCGCGGTCATGGCCGCGGCACCCGCAATGGCGTGCGGGTACGGGTACGGCTCGTGCTCACCGTGCGGCTCTTATGGCTATTATGCCAGCCCCTGCGCGCCGCCGGTCTACGCCGCGCCGGTCTATTCCGCACCGGTCGTGAGCTACAACTACACTTCCGGCTGCGGCGGCTGTGGCGTTGGCTATGGCTGGGTCACCCAGCGGCTCCCGGATCCGGAGCAGCAATACTACTATGTCAACCAGGGGCCGACCTATACCGGCCCGGGTAACTGGGCGCCGGTTCCGACCTATCGCGAGAGCGGAGTCTCGTACTATCGTCCGTTGCGTCCGCGCTACTATCGTTCGCACTATCGCTACGGCCACTCGCAATATTACCAGGGTCAGCGCGTGCTGCGCCGCTACTACTGATCTGATAGGCGCTCTTGAAATTGGCGCCCGCTCGCCTCGTGCGAGCGGGCGCTTTCATTTGCCTCGAGCTACTTCGCTCGAAGACGCTCTACATCAGGCCAAGCCGGCTTGCGCCGATATAGAGCGCGAGCACAGCGGCGTTCGAGACGTTGAGGCTCTTGATCTCGCCGGGCATGTCGAGCCGCGCCACCACGCTGCAGGTCTCCCGCGTCAGCTGTCTCAATCCCTTGCCCTCGGCACCGAGCACCAGCGCGAGCGGCTGCCGTAGCGCGACCTGGCTGAGATCCTCGCTCCCCTGACTGTCGAGACCGACGGTCAGGAAGCCGCGCTCGTTCAATGCGGTCAGCGCGCGGGCGAGGTTCTGCACGGTGACCAGCGGCACCAGCTCCAGCGCGCCGGAGGCCGATTTCGCGAGCACGCCGGTCGCCTCGGGGCTGTGGCGGGCGGTGGTGACGATCGCCCTCACCGCGAAGGCCGCGGCCGAGCGCAGGATGGCGCCGACATTGTGCGGGTCGGTGATCTGGTCGAGCACCAGCACGATGCCCTCGGGCTCGAGCGTATCGATATCGGGCGAGGGCAGGGGATCGGCCTCCACCAGCAGCCCCTGATGCACCGCATCCGGCCCGAGACGCTGGTCGATGGTGCTGGGGCGGACGAGCTCCGGGGGCACCCGGGTGTCAATCCCTTCCTCGGCGAGCCGTCGGGCCGCATTCTCGGTTACGAACAGCTTGCGAATCCGGCGCTCCGGATTGGCCAACGCCAGCGAAACCGTATGCCAGCCGTAGAGAATCACCGGGCCGTCGGCATCCGAATCACGGCTGCGCCAAACCGGCCGCCCGGCCGATTTTCGCCCTTTTTCGAATGGTTTAGCCCCGCCGCGGCGGAACGGGGGCTTGCGGTCACGATCGCTCATCAGGGGCGTTGTGTCACGGGTTCCGGACAATGGCAATTTTGCCGGCAAAAGGATGCCGATTAACGGCTTCCCTTGGTTGACTTTGCCACCTCCCTTCGCACATAAACGCGCCGGCCGTGCACCCCGACGGGTCCCACGGTCACCAGCGTCACCGATTGACCTGTCCGCTGCCACCAAGGGCGGGTGGCGTCCGACGCTGTTGGGACGGGGGAGTGTCCCGAGTGGCAAAGGGAGCTGACTGTAAATCAGCCGCCGCATGGCTTCGCAGGTTCGAGTCCTGCCTCCCCCACCATCATGTTAAGGCCTGACGATCAACGCCGAAGCTGCAGAAAATTCCCTTGGGCATTCTATCCTCGCTTCTTGGTCGAGTGTCTCGATCATCATTTTTCCAAGGTCGTCGTTATTCGCGTTCTCGGACGGCGTAGCCTCTCGGCGAAAGCGCCCGGCGGCGCGGTCTATCCGCCGCGCCGCCGCAGACGTGGGCGATCAGGCTGTCGTCTTGAACAGGTCGGGATGGTGGCCGCTGACCTCCGCGAGCCACTGGCGCGAGGCCTCGACGTCGCGGCGCAGTTTGGGGACGTCAACGTCGACCAGCTTGCCGCCGCGCTTGCGGAAGGAGCCAGCCACCATGACGGTGTCGATATCGGAACGCTCGACCGCCTGCACGACCGCCGCAACGGCGTTGGTGACCGGAAAGACCGCGATGCTGTCGGTACGCACCATGATCAGATCGGCCTTTTTGCCGGGTGCGAGCGTGCCAATCGCGTGTTCGAGACCGGTGACGCGCGCGCCATTGACGGTGGCGGCCTGCAACACGGCCTCGACTGTGATCGGCGCTGGAACGTTCGGCTCGCCGCGCAGCACACGGTAGCGCATCGCGGCACGCTGCTGATGGAAGAGGGCATGCATCTCGCCGAACATGTCGCTGCCGTAGGTGGTTTCCACGTCGATGCCCAACCCGGGCTTAAAGCCGTGGTCGATCGCCTCTTGATAGGCGAAGCGCTCGTCGTCGAAGCCGAACAATACGTCTGAACGCGGGTTGACCGTCACGTTGACGCCGGCCTCGGCGAATACCTTCCATGTGTCCTGCGGGAGCCGTGCGCAGTGATTGAAAATGGTGTGCGGCCCAAGCAGACCAGGTTTCGCGAATTCAGGGGGAAGTTTGTTGTAATCGCCGACCATCTCGAAGAGCACGCGCATATCCAGCCTCCGGGCGACTTCGAACTCGTCCAGCTTGAACTTGAGATGTCCGAAATAGCCGACCTGCACGAGGCCATATGCATGGTTCCATCTCTTGGCGAGGCGCTTCAGGTCCCCTGGCAGATGGCCGTCGGTGAATTGCTTGTCCATCGGAGCGCCAACCATGTGCAGCGCGCGGATGCCGCTATCGCGAAGCGCGTCGAGTGAAGCGTCGCTATGCTCAGGGCCGCGGGTATTATGCGCGGCGTCGAGGAGGGTCGTGATGCCAGCGTCCAACGACGCCAGGGCGGTCAGTTTGGTGCTCAGATAGGTGTCGAGCGGCCGATATTTCGAGCCAATCTTCTCGGCAACGAGGTCGATGTAAGCGAAGAGGTCGGCGCAATCGGGCATTACCCGACGTTGCACCCCCAGCCACACATGGTGGTGGGCATCGATGAACCCGGGCAGGATAATGCATCCCTTGGCATCGATCACCTCCGCTTCGTCGACCTGGATATTCGGAGCGATCTCTTCGATGTGATCGCCACGAACGAGGATGTCGCCAGTGGTGAGGTTAGGGACGCGCTCATCCATGGTCAGGATGGTCGCGCCCTGGAATAGAATGTTGCGTTTGGCCATTTGCTGCCTCCTTGATGGTGTGGATGGGGAACGGAAAGAATGGCGGAAAGCCGACAGCCTCACCTAGGCCATCCACCAACCAGAGAGCCCTCCTCGGTCAGTCCAGGGAGGCGACAGATACCTACATCGCGAGCTCGCTCGCTTTGATGTTCGCTATAGGTGCGAGGATCGCGGGATTGAACTCGTTGAGCGCGCGGCGCATCGACAGACGGTTCGGCATGTCCGGGTTCGCGAGGGCACCCCGGCCGATCGTCACGATATCGGCGCCATGGTCTAGTGCTGCCATTGCCTGCCCAATATTATGCAAGCTGCCATTGGCTAAAATTGTCGCCTTTGAGGCGTAGCGCTTGGCGAGGTGCATCAAGGACGGGCCTTGCTCGCCGAAAGCGGGCTTCCACGCTTCGAACTCGGTCACATGGATGAAGTCAGCTCCGGCATCGGCGAGGCTGCCGAAGATGACTTCGGCGTCGCGCTCGGCACCGGCCCATTTATGAAAGTGGTCGTTCACCTTGCCTTGGGATATACGGACCCCGACCGGCACCGCGGCCCCGACCTTCGCCCGAACCTTCCTGAAGGTTTCGACGATCAGCCGCACGCGATTTTCGATGGCGCCGCCCCAGCGATCCGTTCGTTCATTGGCATAGTCCGTCAAGAATTGGTCGAGCAGATAGCCGTTGGCGCCATGGATTTCCACGGCGTCGAATCCGGCCACCTCGATTGCCCGCGCAGCCGAGGCGCCGAAACCAGCGATGGTGTCGGTGATTTGCTCTTCCGTGAGCGCGGCGGGCACAGCGTAGGCGCCGTTGCCGTGGTAGAACTGCATCTGTTGGCCCTTGGGCTGGATTGCGGACGGCCCGACCGGATTTTCGCGAAAGCAATTGCTTTGGCTGATTGCCCCGGCGTGCATGAGTTGGGCGACCGCCAGCACGCCGTGCGTCTTGATGCCCCTTACGACCGGCTTCCAGGCATTGGCCTGTTCATCATCAGTGATGCCGGGCTGATGGATATAACCCTGCGAGAAGGCCTGATCGGTGTAGATGCCTTCTGTGATGACCATCCCGAAACCGCCCCGCGCGAACCGCTCATAGTAGCGGGACATGGTTTCGGTAGCTCGGCCGTCCTCCGTGGCACTGACGCGCGTCATCGGTGCAACGGAAATGCGGTTCTTGACAGTGCTGCCGTTTATATCAACAGGCGCGAAAAGCGCCTCGCTATCAGCGTACATTGTGCAGGTCTCCATCCGGCGCGGACGTGACGCCAAATGAGCTGCGGCCCATCTTTTGACGGCGAACCAGCTCTGCACACGGAAATAGCTCAGGCCGAGAAAGCGCAGAAGCCGAGCTGGTCGATAATCACTTTATCGATTAGTGTTACAGTATGGACCTAGCAAACGTCGCCCTGTTCCGCACGATAGCGGCCGCCGGCAGTCTTTCTGCCGCGGCGCGACAGGTGGGCGGAACGCCGATGCTGGTTAGCCGAAGGCTAGCGGCGCTGGAGGCTGAACTAGGTGTTCGCCTCTTTCATCGCACCACGCGCTCTCTCGCTCTCACGCCGGACGGCGAGGCCTTTCTTCCGCATGCGAACGCCTTGCTGGAAGCCAGGGAGACGGCGCTGGCGTCGATAGGATCCGGGGAACGCGGCGTGAGCGGGATGCTGAAGATGACCGCTCCTAGTCTGATCGGCCGCTCGATCGTGGTCCCCGTAGTAACGAGCCTGCTTGCCGACAACCCACTTCTTCGGGCCGACGTCACTTTGACGGACGGTGTCATGGATCTCGCCGCAACTGGTCTGGATCTTGCCGTTCGGGTATCGCCTCTCGTGTCTTCAGACATGATCGCCGCGCACCTGGCGTACAATCCGCGTGTCGTATGTGCGGCACCTTCCTACATCGCGCGTCACGGGAAGCCGTCATCGATCGACGATCTGGCCTGCCACACTTGCCTGAAACTGCACGCTATGGAGACCTGGCCGTTTCAGATCGCTGGCGAACTACATCGTGTCCGGATCGACGGATCGTTTTCAGCCAACAGTGTTGACGCTGTTCGCTCCGCCTGTATCGAAGGCTTGGGCATCGCAATGCTGAGTTACTGGGATGTCTGGAAGGGGCTGTCCAATGGCGATCTCCAACAGATCGACCTGGACCGCACCCTCCCTGACGAACTTGGTGTCTGGGCCGTATATCCCTCCCGCAAGCACACACCACCGCGAGTTCACGAATGCATACGCGCCCTCAAGAGCCGTTTCATCGAACTCTCGGCACGAACTCGCTCGGTAGGAGCCCGCATTGGCGACACCTTCAATGAGCTGCGGAATCTCGGCTAGCAGAGCTTACGCGTACCATTGGTCATGGTCGGGCACACAAAATGTTGATGACGCAGCCGCAACTGCGCTGACACAAGATGCAGCTATCCGGCGCTGTCAGACGGTGGCGTTTGTTGCAACGACGATGCTTCAAGAAAATATCGATCCGCTCAGGCAGCGAGTGAAGGCTGCAGACTGAGATGGTCTTCCAATAGTCAGCTAGCGTCGCTCAGCCCGCGCTCTCTACTGGTTACAGTCGCAACCCGATTGAATGATTCACGACACGATCGCGTAACAGCTTCGAACCATGGTCCGGAGCAGCCTGCGGGCCAGGCGGAGAATATCGGCGACAGCGCGATTCTGAGCGTTTGGGTTTGAATGATGGCATCGGCCACCGTCGGGATTCTGAACGGATTCGGACGCGCGCTTGGCGACGCGATCGTCGGCCTGCAGGCACTCCAGTTGGCGATCCGGGTCGGCGTCGTACCACCGCGGCCGCTACTGTTTCGGCTTCCTGGTCTCTCCAAGATGGTCGAAGCTGTCCACGCCGCCGCTGACTTCGCCGATATTCGAACGCTTTCTCCCGAGTTTGCGCGGCCGATCGATCTTGGTGACGCAGTTACTCGCGTCATCGACATTCGCGACTTTGCGTTCGATCCGGAGTTCCAGTGCAGGGCGATGATCGATTTCTTCCTGCAACGCCTCGGCGTAGCGGCGGAGCAGGTGCCGGCAGGCTGGCGACGAAATAGCTGGCTGGCATCGCGGGTCAGACCGGCGCGACCTGCCTTGCCAAGCGGCTATGTCTTGGTCTGCCCGAAGGCGTCAATGCGACTGCGCGAAATGCCGGACGAGGTCCACGCGCATGTTCTCCGACGCGCGCTTGCGGTCGGGCCCGTCGTGACGCAAGGGACCGTCCCCGATGCACTCAGCCGCAAAGTCGTTCATTTGGAGCCCTGTGCCACGCTCGACGAACTGTGCGGCATTGTGCGTCACGCGCGATGGATTATTTCGACTGACACCGGGATGGTGCATCTGGCCGATGCCTTCGGCGTAGCGTGCCTGGCGTTCTTTCCGACCCATCGTCCCGAATGGCGCGTGCGTGACTATCCTCGCACCCTGTCGTTCGAGTTGTCGTCTCGGTTGCCGCGTGGCATCGAATTCGCCCGCGGACCGGACGACTATGCGCTGGCGAGGTCGAGCTGGTTTCCCAACGGAGATGATCTTGGGTGGCTGGATCGCGCGTTAGACGAGGCGCAACGCTCATTCGGAGGCGGTGGATCATAGAACTCCATCTATGAGTTGCCTCCTGCTGGAGCGCCCGCGCGCCAAGGCCGTCATCGGACAACGACTCGTGACTTGCAAAATGCAAGTCATGATGTAGTGTTCTCCGAAACGAGAATACGGCCATTGCGAAGCAGCGCCGACACACAGGAGGCAATTTTGTCCGAGGACGTGCTCGTGACGCGCGAAGAGCGCGGCAACATCTCCGTTTTGACCATGGTTTATCGGCCGTACAACCTGCTCGGCCCAAAGCTCATCAATGCGCTTGTCGAGCAGGTGGAGGCGGCCCAGAGGGTCGGCAGCCGCGCTATCGTGATCCGCAGCGGACTGCGCCATTTCTCTGCCGGCGCGGATCTGGATATCTTCGACAAGCGGGTCGCCGCGGGTGCCGCTGATCAGGCCAGCGAAAACAGGCGGCTCAACGGCGTCGAGTTCCTGCGTTTCATGGAGTTGTTGCCAATTCCGCTGATCGCCAGCGTTCACGGCGTCTGCCTTGGCGGCGGACTCGAGCTTGCGCTCTCCTGCGACTACATCATCGCCGCCTCTTCGGCAAAGATCGGATCGGTCGAGGCGACGCTCGGGCTGCATCCTCTGCTCGGCGGAATCCAGCGGCAGGTGCAGCGTATCGGAGCTCAGCGCGCCAAGGAGATGTCGATGCTGGCGCGGCGCTACGACGCGCCGACGCTGGAGAAGTGGGGGCTGATCAATCTGACGGTTCCGGAGGAGTCGCTGGAGCAGACCACGATGACGCTTGCGGAAGAATTCGCGCAGGGTCCGACCGTGGCGCATGCGGCCACCAAGCAACTCGCGTACATCGCGGTCAATGAAGGTGTCGCTGCTGCCGATGAGGCGATGGCGAGGGTGCAGGCGCCGATCTGGACCTCGGAAGACCTGAAGACCGGTCTCGCGTCATTCCGCAAGAATGGCCCGGGCCTCGCAAAATTCGCGGGGCGCTGACATGAGCGGCCCTTTAAGCGGAATCCGTGTTGTCGACTTCTCCCGTGTGCTCGCCGGCCCGTTATGCGCACGGACGTTGCAGGATCTTGGTGCCGAGGTCATCAAGATCGAGCCGCCAAGCCCGGATGTCTCGCGCTTTGCATTTCCATCGAGCGACGGCATGTCGGGCTATTACGCGCAGCAGAATGCCGGCAAGCGCAATGTCAGCATCAATCTCAATGTGCCCGGTGCCTATGAGCTGGCGCTGAAGCTCTGCGACACGGCCGATGTCGTCGTCGAGAATTTCCGTGCGGGCACGCTGGGTTTCTTCGGTCTCGACTATGAGACTCTGTCAAAGCGAAATCCGCGATTGATCTATGCCTCGATCACCGGCTATGGCCAGGGAGGACCGTGGCGGAGTCGGATGGCATACGCGCCGACGGTGCAGGCCGAGGCAGGTTTCACCGAGAACAGCGTTCGTCATTATGGGAGTGCGCTGACTGAGCCGCGCACGGACAGTCTATCGCACGCCGATGTCTATGCCGGACTGCAGGCTGTGATCGCCATCCTGGCAGCGCTCAACAGCCGCCAGAAGTCCGGACGCGGCCAGTACATCGATGTCGCGATGGCTGCGACGCTGCTCGCGGTCAACGAACGGGCGCATGTCGATCTTTCCGACGATGATATCGGCGCCGAACCCGCCGTGCTTGGTGCCACCGATTGCTCGTTCTTTACCGGGCCGCAAGGCGAGCACTTCACGGTCGCGACCAGCATTGTCGGAAGCCGGACCTTTCCGTCGTGGTTGCGCGCGATGCGCCGAGCGGACCTGATGGACGATCCGCGATTCTCCAGCGCGGCCGCGCGCCGGCTGAATTTCGGTGCGCTTCACCAGATCATCCAGTCGTGGATACTGACCTTCCCGGATATGGCGACCTTGGACGCCCAGTTCGATGAAGCCAAGATCGCGATGGGCGAGATCCGCTCGATCAAGGAACTGACGGCATCGGAATGGAGCGACTATTGGGGAGCCGTGCAATACGTCTCCGACCGCAGCGGTGGTCAGTATCGCCTGCCTGGACGTCCCTGGCGCTTTTCGGCCGAAGAGCTGACGCCGATCGGCACTCCAGCCTTTCAAGGTGAGCATAATGCCGCGGTGTTCGGCGAACTCGGCGTCAGCGAAGCTGAATTGAAGCGCTTGAGCGAAGCCGGCGTACTGGTGACACATCGGCGCGCACTTGAGCCTGAGACCGCCGTCAAGCCGCAGACCGAGCCGGGTCAGGCGGCCTGATCCACCGAAAACAGGCAAGCTACGCTGACACTGGACATACGCGAACTCGCCCCAATATGGTACGGGCTCGAGTTCGGAGCTGAAGAGAGCTATGTCCGGCGTCAAGCAAAGCCGTCTCGCAAACAAGGAATGTTCCATGGCGCGAGCCATGGAAATCGTCGGCGATCGCTGGACGATCCTGATCCTGCGAGAGGCCTATTATGGTGTGAAGCGGTTCGACGAATTCGAGTACTATGTCGGCGTGGCGCCCAATATCCTGAGCAGTCGGCTGAAGAAACTTGTCGAGGCAGGCGTCATGGCTCGTGTGCCGTTGCCCGAGCACGCCGGCCGATACGAATATGTTCTGACCGACAAAGGGCGCGACTTTTTCCCCGCCTATCTTGCACTCAAGAAATGGGGGGACAGTTGGCTCGCAGAGCCGGAGGGGCCGCAGGTGGTTTTTCGTGAGCGCCGCGCCGGACATCCGATCGAGTATCCGGAACTGCGGACGGCCGGCGGCAAGCCGCTGCGTCTCGAAGACATCGAGGTGGTCCCGGGAGCCGGCGCCGTGCCGTTCAACCGCAAGCGGTTCGGCGGCGCGGCCTCGGCCGGGAAGACGACCGAACCGCCCCAACGCGCCTCACGCAGCAAGAGCAAGTAGCGCGCGCGTTATTTCCGTTCTGACCAGGCTGGCGCGATACTCGGCCGATGCGTAGCGGTCCGACAGGCACTCGGTCGCTGCGCTCTGGAGCCTCGCGGCCTCTCCGATATTTCCTTGTGACAATGCCTTGCCAGCCAGGAATTTTGCCGCGACATCTCCCGCAAATGCGTGCCCCGCCGCGCCGGTGACGCCGATCGAGACGTCTGCGGCGACGCCGACGTTGACGCGCACGCCGGCAGCCACACCGACGACGGCATAGCCGCTCGCAGGATGCCGGATTTTCCGATAGCTGAAGCGCGTATCCGCCGCCGGGCGCGGAATATGGATGGCGACCAGCACCTCGTCGGGCTCCAGCGCCGTGGAGAAGATATCGACAAAAAAGTCATTCGCCGCTACGCGTCTTGATCCGCTGGCGCTTGCGACCTCCAGTTCCGCCTTCAGCGCGATCACGATGGCCGGCCAATCGGCTGCGGGATCGGCATTGGCGAGTGATCCACCAATAGTGCCGCGGTTGCGCACCTGCGGATCGGCAATCAAATTGGCCGCCTGACGGAAGATCGGAAGCACCTGGTGTAGCGCGTTGGATGCAAGCAGTTCGGCATGTGTCGTCAGCGCGCCAATGCTGATGGTGTCCTCGCCGACCAGGATTCCTTTCATTTCCGCGACGCCGCGGATATCGACGAGCAGCGCTGGCGAAGCAAGCCGAAGCTTCAGCGTCGGGATCAGCGTGTGGCCTCCGGCGACCAGCTTCGTGCCGTCTGGATCACGGCGCAGGAGATCGATCGCCTCGGCGAGCGAGCCCGCGCGAACATAGTCGAAGGGCGCAGGGATCATTGGCCTGCTCCGTTGCGCGCGCTCTGGACCGCCGCCCAGATGCGCGGCGGCGTCAGCGGCATATCGAGGTGGCTGATGCCGAAGGGCGACAACGCGTCGAGCACGGCGTGAACCATGCAGGGCGGCGCCGCAATCGAGCCGCTTTCGCCGATGCCTTTGACGCCGATCGGATTGGTCGGGGAGGGGGTCTCCTGGAACAGCGAGGTGATGCTGGGCACATGCTCGGCACGCGGCACGGCGTAGTCGAGCAGCGAGCCGGTCAGGAGCTGTCCGCTGTCAGGATCGTAGCTGACCTCTTCATAGAGTGCCTGGGCAATGCCCTGCACGACGCCACCGTGGATCTGGCCCGCCGCCAGCAGCGGATTGATCAACGTGCCGACGTCGTCGACCGCGACATAGTCGATGATGTCGACGATCCCGGTCTCGGGATCGACCTCGACATAGGCAAGATGGACGCCGGACGGCGCGCTCATTCCGGTCGGATCGTAGAAGACGGTTTCGTCGAGGCCAGGCGTGACCCCATCGGGGAGCTTGTGTCCGACATAGGCCATGCGCGCGACCTTGCCGAAGGCCAGAGGTGCGATGTCGGTGCCGGGCACACTGAACTGGCCCGCGGCATAGGCGACGTCCTTCTCGTCGACCTCCAGCATGCCCGCGGCGATCTTCTTTGCTTTCGCGACGATGCGCTCCGAGCAGACATGCAGGCTCGATCCGCCCACTGCCATCGAACGCGAGTTGAAGGTGCCGTGGCCAGCCTGCACCTGGCGGGTATCGCCCTGAATCACGTCGATGTTCTCGATCGCGATTTGCAGCACGTCGGCGGCGATCTGCGACAGCGAGGTGACGTGGCCATGGCCCTGGCTCATCGAACCCGAATACACCGTGGCGCGGCCGCTGGAATCGATCGCAACCCGCGCGCTCTCCCAGCCGCCGCGATCGAATCCGATCAGCGCAAGACGCCGCGACGGCGCCATGCCACACATATGCGTGTACGCGGCAACGCCGATGCCGCGGTAGATGCCGTCGCGGCGCAAGGTGTCGCGTTCGTTCCGGCGAGCGTCGTAGTTGAAAGCGGCGAGGGCCTTGTCGAGAAGGCCCTGATAATTGCCGCTATCGTAGATCACGGCCATGCCTCCATAGGGCCGGTAGGGAAAATCGGCGAGCTGAATGAAATTCTTCCGCCTGATCTCGACCTGATCCAGATTCAGATGACGCGCCACGGCGTCGATGGCGCGCTCGGCGATATAGGCGCCCTCCGGCCGGCCATAGCCACGATAGGCATCGACGGGCACGGTGTTGGTGACGACGACGCGCGACGTCGCCTCGTAGTTCGCGATTCTATAATTGCCGGTGCCGAAATTGACGGTGTTAACGGTCGGCCCACCGCTCGCCATGTTGGAGAGATAGGCTCCGACATTCCCGAGCGTTTCGACTTTCAGTCCGAGAATGATGCCGTCATTTTTGATCGCCACCTCGATATTTTCAGTGTGGGCGCGGCCATGGTTGGTCGATTGATGGCTCTCGGAACGGCTTTCCCACCATTTCACTGGTACGCCGAGTTCGCGCGCGAGATGCGGACAGAGCAGCTCCTCCGGATAAAGATGCATCTTGGCACCAAAGCCGCCGCCGATATCGGGCGCGACGACGCGCAATAGGTGTTCCGGAATGCCGACGGTCTCGGCGATCCAGCGCCGATGCATCTGCGGGACCTGGCTTGGCATGTACACCGTCAATGTGCCGTCGGGCTCGGGCGCGGCGACCACGCTGCGCGTTTCCATGCAGGTCGGAATCAGGCGGTTGTTGACGAGGCGCAGCTTGAGAACCTGATCGGCTCCGCGGACGGCCGTGGCATAGTGCCCGCCGCGCACCTTGTACACGGTCGTGATGTTGCCGGGCACGTTGTCATGAAGCTGCGGCGCGTCGGCGGCGATCGCGGCTTCTTCGTCGATGACCGCAGGCAGCACCTGATAATCGACGTCGATCAGGCCGACGGCGTCATAGGCTTGCGCTTGCGTCTCCGCCACCACCAGCGCGACGCATTCACCGACGAAACGCACGCGATCGATGGCGACAACCGGGCGAAACGGCACCTTGGTGCCGGGCATGACCCAGTTCGGAACAATCGGACCGATCTTGCCCTGAAGATCCTGACCGGAGAGGGCAAGGCGAACGCCCGGCGCTGCCTTGGCCGCGCCAAGGTCGACGTTCTTCATGATGGCATGCGCATGCGGCGATCGCGCGATCGCCATATGGAGCATGCCGGGCAGCCTGATATCGTCGACATAGCGGCCCTTGCCGGTGAGGAATTTGAAATCCTCGCGGCGCTTCAGCGGCTGGCCGATGTAGGGGAGCACGGTTGCGTTCATGGCGATCAGCCCTTTGCAACGAGGGACTCAACGGCGCGGACGATGTTGTGATAGCCGGTGCAGCGGCAGATGTTGCCGGCTATGCCGTGGCGGATGTCGTCTTCACTTGGATCGGGATGAGCGCGCAGCAACTGGCGCACGCTCATGATCATTCCCGACGTGCAGAAGCCGCACTGCAGCGCGTGATGCTCATGGAAGGCGGTCTGCACCGGATCCAGGGGCGATCCCGCCGGCGACACGCCCTCGATCGTCGTGATCGAGGCGCCGTCAGCCATGACGGCGAGCACGGTGCATGATTTTGTCGCCTGTCCATCGATCTCGACGGTGCAGGCGCCGCATTGCGAGGTGTCGCAGCCGATATGCGTGCCAGTCAGGCCGAGATCGTCCCTGATCAAGTGGACCGGCAGCTTACGGCTTTCGACCTCGAGCGTACGGCGGATGCCGTTGATCTCGATCGTCACCGTGTGACGTTTTTCCGCTTCGACCATATATCCTCCCGTCGCGGTCCGGCGACCGCGTATCTCGTTAGAAGAACCTGACGGCGGCGATGTCGATGGCGACGCCGATCCCGTTTGTCATGGGAGTGCCGTCTGCATTGCGGCGATAGGCTCGACGCTTGGCCGGGATCTTGATGCCGTCGAAGTCGCGATAGTCGGACACGTAGTGGGCGGTCGGAACGCCGCCGATCACATCAGCGAAATAATCGAGCCTCGAAATGAGCCCATCGGCGCGGACATAGAAGACTTGTTGGTGAGAGTGTGTCGCAACTGAGCTGGGGAAGGTCACTTTGAGCCGGCGCCACGTCTCTCCGCTCTCGTTCCAAGGCTCGATCTCCTCGGTCGAAAAGCCCGGCAATGCGAACATGAAGGGCGTGTTGAGATAGTTCCACATCGCATAGCCGCTGAAATAGGCGAGGTGCAGATCGTCCCATGGGGTGGCTGGGGTGTGGTCGGCAAAAGAAGCGCGCGGACTGCTCCGCTCTCTCAGGCGTTTGCCCTCGACAGTATCGATTGCAACCAGATCGGGCCGATAGAAGCTGCGCAGGCCGTCGGCGGTGAATGGCTCGTAGCTGAGCTGCTGGCCGGGGATATCGACCGTGACGCGAACGTCCTTCAGCACCTCAGGCCAGCCTTTTCCGGCCCAGAGCGAACCAACGATCGACATGTCGCCCCTCAATGCCGCGAAACCGTTTCCATTGCGCTGCGCCATGGGCATCCAGAACGAGATCGCGGAGATCTGCCATAGCTGTTTCCTTCCGATCCAAGAGTTCTAATGAGACCTTTAACTCTAATGATAAGAGTGAGCAGAAAGCAAGAGATTTGCAAGGGTTGTGCGCACATCGAAATTACTCTAATTATTAGAGCGATTTGCGAGGGGGTATGACGAATGCGCTCGAAGAGTTTCGAGGGAATGGTGTGCTCGATTGCCGGCGTTCTGGACGCCGTCGGCGACCGCTGGGCAATGCTGATCCTGCGGGACCTCGGTCTTGGGCTGCGCCGCTACGATGACCTGCGCAAGTCGACCGGCGTCACCCACGCCACGCTGTCCGATCGTCTCAAGCATCTCGAGGAGAATGAGCTGATTGAGCGGCGGCTGTATCAGACCGGGCCCGACCGCTATGAATACGTTCTGACGCGAAAGGGAGCGGACATTATTCTCGTGATCCAGGCACTTGCGCAGGTCGGCGACAAATGGCAGATCGCTGGCGACAAAGGTCCGCCGCTGAAATTCATCAATCAGAGCAGCGGGCGGGCGGTCAAGCTTGCTCTTGTCGACGAAAAATCAGGTGAAGTTGTCCGCCTGCGGGATGTACGGCCGCAGGCCGGTCCGGGCGCCGACGATCTCGTGCGCTGGCGGCTGACGAAGTTCAATGGATCGCGGTGATAGCCAGCTTCATTCGTTGCGCTCACGGCGACCAACGCTCCGGCATCTCACAGCCTATCCTTGGTGACGCTGAGCAAGTCGCATTTTCAGCGTATTGCTCGTGGATGGTCACCTCAGGTAAACATCAGGTATGCCGGGCCATCGTATGATAATGGTGCCGCGTCTGCGCACGGAAGATCTGATGGCTGATCTCTCGGTCCTTCTTCAGCCCGCCGAGCTGCTTTTGGGAGTTCGCCATACCGGTCGATTCCCGAGCCTGCTGCTCCTTGGTCTGGCTCATCGCCGGAGCGGCACCAAGGATCGCGATCGTGATGGCAAGACATAGCATGCGTGGCATGCGTGTCATTGCGTGCTCCTTTCGGTGTTTTCCGGCGTAACGCCGCGGCGGGAGCGACGTTCCTACCAAAGAATTAGGAACCGGCGAACGGCGCCGACGTTGGCCGAGGTAGCTCGATGGGACCTCCCATGCGACGGCGATCGTTCTTATTTTCGCTCGCAGCCTGGCTTGTCGGCACCACGTCGCTGACACGCGCGACCGTCATCCGCGATCATGTGCCTTGGGCGCCATTTCCGAACTCGGCGCCGGAGATCGAGCGGCCAGGACCCTGGCAATTCTTCACCGCCGACGAGGCCCGCGCGATGGAAGCAATCGTCGATCGGATCATTCCGCCAGATCCGGAAACGCCAGGCGGAAAGGATGCCGGCTGCGCCGTCTTCATCGATCGGCAACTCAAGGGGCCCTATGGATCGAACGAGGGATTGTACACGCTCGGCCCGCATGTGAAGGGCATCAAGGAGCAGGGGCCGCAATCGGAGCTTTCGCACGCGCAGCTCTATCGCAAGGGGCTGGCGGGGCTCGACGCCTTCTGCCGATCGAACCACGGCGGCAGGGCTTTTGCCGAATTGAACATCAACGAGCAGGATGAACTGCTGAAGAAGATCGAGGCGGGCGATGCAAAATTCGACGGCGTCGACGCGCAGGGATTCTTCGATGCGCTATTGAAGGACGTACCGGAAGGTTTTTTCGCCGATCCGATCCACGGCGGCAATCGCGACATGGTCGGATGGAAGATGATCGGCTTTCCGGGCATCCGTTACGACTATCGCGACTGGGTGATGCGGCACAACGAGCGTTATCCGTACCCGCCCGTGAGTATCGCCGGCCGCGCCGACTGGACCCCTGCAAAATCGTGAGCGCCGAACAATGGCCCGCAAACTGCCGCCAAAGGATGTCGTGATCGTCGGCCTCGGTTGGACCGGGTCGATCATGGCCTACGAGCTTGCCGATGCAGGCCTCGATGTGGTTGCGATCGAGCGCGGACCCTGGCGCAACACCGCCACCGATTTTCCGCCGGGCTATGCGGCGGACGAACTGCGGTTCCGGATTCGACACGAACTCTTCCTGCGTCCCGACCAGACCACCTTCACCTTCCGCAACAAGATGAATCAGACGGCGCTGCCGATCCGTAGCTGGGGTGCGTTCATGCCGCCCAACGGGGTCGGCGGCGGAGGCGTGCACTGGAACGCGGAGACCTGGCGTTTCCTGCCGTCGGATTTCGTATTGCGCACGCATCTGACGGAACGCTATGGCGCGAGCTTCCTGCCCGAAGACATGACGATCCAGGACTGGGGTGTGACCTATGACGAGCTCGAGCCGCATTACGACCGGTTCGAGTATCTCTGCGGCACGTCAGGCCAGGCCGGCAACATCAAAGGCAAGATCATCGACGGCGGCAATCCTTTCGAAGGGCCGCGCTCGAGGCCCTATCCAAATCCGCCGCAAGACCAACCGTTCAGCTACACGCTGTTTGCCAAGGCCGCCCGCGACCTCGGTTACAAGCCATTCCCACAGCCATCGGGTAACATGTCGCGCCCCTATCAGAACCCGCTCGGCGTGCGGCTTGGTCCCTGCACGTATTGCGGTTTCTGCGAATGGTTCGGCTGCGGCAACTATTCGAAAGCCTCCCCGCAGACCACGATCCTGCCCGCGCTGATGCGTAAGCCGAATTTTTCGGCGCGCGACAACAGCGAGGTGACGCGGATAAGCCTTGACGGTTCGGGCAAACGCGCAACCGGTGTCACCTTTGTCGATACCACCGGCAATGAATGGGAGCAGCCGGCCGATCTTGTGGTGCTATCGGCCTACACCATCTTCAATGTGCAGCTGCTTCTCTTGTCCGGGATCGGCAAGCCTTACGATCCGGCAGCCAACACCGGCGTGATCGGCCGCAACTTCACGCACCAGACGATCTCCGACGTCGTCAGCTTCTTCGACCCTGCCAAATTCATCTTCAATCCTTTCATCGCCTCCGGCGCGATCGGAATGTGCATCGACGAGTTCAACGGCGACAATTTCGATCACGGGCCGCATGGCTTCGTCGGCGGCGGCTATATGGGGCAGGTGCAGACCAACGGTCGGCCGATCGAGACCACTCCGGTGCCGCCGGGAACGCCGCGATGGGGCGCGCAATGGAAGAAGGCAGTGAAGGAGAACTATCTCAGCGCGCTCAAGCCTGGAACCGGCGTGCATGGCAGCATGTACAGCTATCGCGACGTTTATGTCGATCTCGATCCGACCTACAAGGATCGCTTCGGCCGACCGCTGGCGCGAATCACCATGGATTTCCACGACAACGAGATCAAGCAGAACAAGTTCTTGACCGACAAGTTCGCCGAAATCTTCCAGGCAATGGGCGCGCGGCAGGTCCAGAAGGAATATCGTAAGGCACCCTACGACATCACCAAGTACCAGACGACGCATCTGTGTGGCGGTGCGATTATGGGCACCGATCCCGGCACCAGCGCGCTGAACCGCTATTTGCAGAGCTGGGACGTGCCGAACCTGTTCGTGCTGGGCGCGAGCGCCTTTCCGCAAAACGCCGGCTACAATCCGACGGACACGGTCGCGGCGCTGACTTACTGGGCAGCAGATGCGATCCGCGGAAAATATCTCAAGAAACCGGGACAGTTGATCGATGGCTAGAAGGCTGCGGTTCGTGCTTGCGAGCATCGCGCTCGTCGTTGGCGGGTCCGCGGCCACAAGCGCGAGCTTGCAGGATTTCGCAGCGGTGGAGCGCGGCCGCTACCTCCTCAATGCCGCCGACTGCGGAAGCTGCCACACGGTCCCGGGAAGCGATCGTCCCTTCAGCGGTGGGCGAGCGATCGAGACGCCGTTCGGCGTGCTGGTTTCCCCAAACATCACGCCTGATCGGGACACCGGGATCGGCGCGTGGAGCGACGAGGAGTTCGACGCGGCGGTACGGCGAGGGATACGCCGGGACGGCAAGCGGCTCTATCCGGCCATGCCGTTTCCGTATTTCACGCGGATGTCGCGCGAGGACGTCAAGGACATCCGCGCTTATCTCTCGACCGTCGCTCCCGTTCACAACGCAGTTGTCTCCAACAAGCTGCCATTCCCCTTGAATATCCGGACGGCGATGATGGCCTGGGACAAGCTCTACTTCACGCCGGGAGAGTTTCGCGAGGATGCCTCGAAATCTAAGGAATGGAATCGAGGCGCCTATCTCGTGCAGGGACCAGGGCATTGCGGCGCCTGCCACACGCCCAAGACCTGGTTGGGTGGCGACAAGACATCGGCGCTATTGCAGGGCTACACGCTGCAGGGCTGGGTCGCGCCGGATATCACCAGCGGGGAGGGGCCGCTTGCAACCTGGTCCGTCGAAGATCTCGCGCAATATCTGAAGACCGGCCATAACCGTTTTGCGGCGGCTGCGGGATTGATGGGCGAGGTCGTAGACCTCTCGACGTCGAGGCTGAGCGACGAGGACGTCAAGGCCATGGCGACCTACCTGAAGGACGTGACCGGGCCAAAGCCCGTGGCGGACAACTCGTCTGCTGACCAGAAAGTGCTCGCGGCCGGCGGCGCGATCTATCAGGATCTCTGTTCAGCATGCCATAAGTCGGATGGCACCGGAGTTCCGAACCTGATCCCGAATCTCTCGCAAGCCGCAACCGTCAACACGGGCGATCCCACGACAGTGTTGCGGGTGATTCTGCAGGGCGCGCAGAGCGTGGCGACGGATCGCGAACCGACCGGCCCTGTAATGCCGGCATTCGGCTGGCAGCTTAACGACGTGCAGGTCGCGGCTGTCGCCAGCTATGTCCGCAACCACTGGGGCAAGGCCGCGCCGGTCAGCGAGGACCAGGTGAAGCGAGAACGCGAGGCGCTCGAAGCCAGGACGAACTGAGCCTTGGCCGTAAATCTCAATTACTTTCCAGCTCGGACGCGAAGCGGCGCAATGCTTGCTGCATCGTTGCTGCCGTCAGTGCTCTTCGTTCCAGGCACCGAGACGTCGGTCCGGCAACGACGATCGAGAGCTGTCGTGAACTGAGCGGAAGGGAAAGCGCGACGCCTGCCAGATCGGGAATGTACTCCGACGAACTCTGGTGGTACCCGCGCTTGGCCGCGATCTCGAGTTCAGCCTCCACCGCGTCGGCGCTCACGGGCGTGGTTTCGGAAAACGGCTCGAACTTGATCTTGCGATAGATGGCCCGCCGTTCTTCGGGAGAATGCTGCGCCAGGATGGCCCTTCCCACCGAGCTTGCATACACCGGCACCCGGTCGCCCACTTGAGCGAAGTAGCGCACCGAATGCCCGGATTCCTCGACATGCAGGAAGATCGCAGAGGTGCCCGCTAGGGCCGCGATCGCCGTGGTCTCTCCGGTCTCCTTGGCAATTTCTGCCACGAGTGCATAGGCGACTTCTGGAAGCGGCGCCGCGTCCGCAACGGCGCGCGCCAGCGTCAGCCAGCGCGGGCTTGGATAGTAGCCGCTTCGCGCTCGCGTCTCGTAGAGCCATCCCTTGTCGACAATCGTGCCGACAAGATTGAAGGTGCTGGAGCGCGGCCAGCCCAGATCGTCCGAGATCTCGGCCAGCGTCGCCGGTCGTTTGCGGCGCGCAAAGTACTCCAGCAGCTCGAGAACGTTAGCAGCCTGCCTGACCAACATACGAAACCCGCATCTTTCTCCGCGAAGGTTGGTTGCTCCGTCACGTCGAACAACAACTCCCGCTTACTCAGCCGCTGATTGGCGACTCCACGGTCATAGCATCATCCGCTCAGCCGGAAGCTCGTCCCGGAATTTGAGCCAGCGCGTCCTGTGGACTTCGGCTCAGAGGTCGGATCGAAACGCCTTGACTTGAAATTCATATACGTGTCTTGTGAATTCACAATAAAGAATTTCGTTGAAGGCTGGGGCTGCCACCATCAG
The DNA here is from genome assembly GCF_059512385.1 of Bradyrhizobium sp. Crot121. NCBI lineage: Bacteria > Pseudomonadati > Pseudomonadota > Alphaproteobacteria > Hyphomicrobiales > Nitrobacteraceae > Bradyrhizobium > Bradyrhizobium sp. Crot121. The sequence continues at coordinate 29,667 of NZ_JCAMOR010000031.1, forward strand.
CGAAAGCCCACGGGGGAGGACCTTTCATGGCTGCATTCAGGAATTTGGTTGCATCGGCGGTGGCGTCGGTTTGCATGGTGACCGCCTCGGCCGCCTTGGCTCAGACCAGTGTCAAGCTCGGCGTGCTCGCCGACATGTCCGGCATCTTCTCGGACATCGGGGGCATGGGGGCCGCCGAAGCGACCAAGATGGCGGTCGAGGATTTCAACAAGCTGCCGGGTTCGGAGAAGTTCAAGATCGAGGTTGTCAGCGGCGACGCGCTGAACAAGCCGGACGTGGCGCGCGGCATCGCCCGCAAATGGTTCGACACGGAGAATGTCGATGCGGTCGTTGACCTGCCGACGAGCGCGATCTCGCTGGCCGTCGCACCCCTCGTTCAGGAGTTGAACAAAGTCGCGCTGTTCACCGCATCGGGCACGTCGGATCTGACTGGCAAGTCCTGCACGCCGAATTCGGTGCACTGGACCTACGATACCTGGGCGTTGTCGCACGGTACCGCCGATGCCATCACCAAGGCCGGCGGCAAGACCTGGTTCTTCGTCACGGCCGACTTTGCCCTCGGGCATTCGCTGGAGCGCGATGCGAGCGCCGTCGTCAACGCGAACGGTGGCAAGGTCGTCGGCAGCGTCAAGCACCCGACTGATTCGAACGACTTCGCGTCCTTCCTGCTTCAGGCGCAGGCGTCGCGCGCCGAGATCATCGCGCTCGCCAATGCCGGTGGCGATACGATCAAGGCGATCAAGCAGGCCTCCGAATTCGGCATCATTGAGGGCGGGCAGAAGCTCGCAGGGATGCTGCTGTTCATCTCGGACATTCACTCGCTTGGCCTGAAGACGGCGCAAGGCCTCCAACTGACCACCGCGTTCTATTGGGACCTGAACGACAAGACGAGGAGCTTTGGCGAGCGCTTCGCGGCTCGGAACAACGGGCGCTATCCGTCGATGAACCAGGCTGGAGCATATTCCGCGACGCTGGCCTATCTGACCGCCGTCGCAAAGGTGGGATCGCCGCGTGATGGCGCCGCCGTCGTCAAGGCGATGCGCGAGCTGGGCACGTTTGACGATCCTCTGTTCGGAAAGACGTCGCTGCGCGAGGACGGTCGCGTTCTTCACGACATGATGCTGATCCAGGTCAAGACGCCCAGCGAATCGAAGAAGCCCTACGACTACTACAAGATCGTTTCGACCATTCCTGCCGAAGCGGCATTCCGTCCGCTCAAGGACGGCGGTTGCCCCCTTGTGAAGTGAGTGTCCGGCTCGGTCGAACGCGAGCGAGCCGGAAATTCAAGCGAGAGCCGCGCCTGCCTTGCGGCGAGCCGCATGGCGGGGCTGCTCCGAGATTTTGCGTTGACCTGTGGAGGATCAATCCGTGCTGAAATCCGATCGTCTCATCCGCTACGATCATCTCTATATTGGCGGCTCGTGGGGCGCGCCTGAAGACGGCGGTTTTCTCGAAAGCATCGATCCATCTACGGGACGCCCCTGGGCTCGCGTCGCCTTCGGCGGCCCCGGTGATATCGACCGCGCCGTCGCGGCGGCGCGACAAGCACTGAACGGTCCTTGGGGGCGCATGCCCGGGCACGAGCGCGCCGCACTGCTGCGCAAGTTCGCTGACCTCTATGCGAAGCGCGCCGCTGATCTTGCGGTTCTGGAAACAACGGATTCCGGCCGCGCGCTGCGGGAGTCACGTGCCGATATTGGCGGCCACACCTATGGCTATCACTGGTGGGCATCATTGGCGGACAAGCATGCCGGCCGCACCATTCCATTCGACGACAGCGTGCACGCATTTACGACCCGCGTGCCGGTCGGCGTGGTCGGCGCGATTACGCCATGGAACGTGCCGCTCATGGCTGCGGCATGGAAGCTCGGTCCGGCACTCGCGGCAGGTTGCACTGTCGTGTTGAAGCCGGCAGAGCAGACGCCGGTCACCTCGCTTGAACTCGGAAAATTGTTTGACGAAGCCGGGTTTCCGCCTGGGGTAGTCAACATCGTTCCCGGATATGGGAAGGATGGCGCTGGTGAGCGGCTCGTCACCCATCCGGGCGTCGACAAGATCGCATTCACCGGCGAGGGCGCGACGGCGAAGGTCATTCTGCGTGCGGGCGCCGACACGATGAAGCGCTTCACTTTCGAGCTTGGCGGCAAGTCGCCCCATATCATTTTCGCTGACGCCGATCTCGAACAGGCGCTGAACGCGGCCACCAATTCCGCATGGACGCTGTGCGGACAGAGCTGTGCGCTCGGCTCGCGGGTCCTGGTTCAGAGGCCGATCTACGATCAGGTCGTCGCAGAATTTGCGCGCCGCGCGGCTCAGGTGCGGGTCGGTCCTCCGCTGGATGAAGCCACGCATATGGGCCCCCAGGCGCACGAGGAGCAACTCGCCAAGACACTGTCCTATATCGATATCGGACGGGCCGACGGCGCTGAACTGGTGACCGGCGGAAGCCGGCTGAGCGGCGGCGTGCATGGCGACGGCTACTTCGTCCAGCCAACTGTCTTTGCCAACGTCTCCAACGAGATGCGGATCGCCCGCGAGGAGATTTTTGGCCCCGTGGCCGCGCTGATTCCGTTCGACGATGAGGAGCAGGCGATCGCGATCGCGAACGACACGGCATACGGACTGACGGCCGGCCTCTGGACCCAGGACATCGGACGCGGCCATCGCGTCTCCAGCCGGATTCGCGCCGGCATGGTGTGGGTGAACACCTATCGCTTCATTCGCTGGTCGACGCCTTATGGCGGTTTCAAGGGCAGCGGGTGGGGCCGAGAGAACGGTATCGAAGCGCTCGATTCCTATCTCGAAACCCGCACCACGGTGGTCAGCACGACCGGGCGTTTTCCGAACGCCTATGCCAACTAAAATCAAGCACAGCACCTCTCGTTAAATCCAACAAGAAGAGAAGACGATCATGCGTTTGGCAAACAAGCTCGCGGTGGTAACGGCCGCCGCATCCGGGATGGGACGTGCCGGTGTCGAGGTCTTCCTGAGGGAAGGGGCCAAGGTCGTCGCCGTCGATATCAACCGCGATGCGCTGGCACAGCTCTCCGCGGACATGCGTGCCAAGGGCTACACCATCGAAACGCTTCAGGCGGATCTGTCACGGCCGGAAGAAACGCGACGGTCGGTGAACGATGCGGCGGCGCTATTGGGCGGCATCGACGTGATGTGGGCTCATGCCGGAATTCCCGGCCCGGCCGGCGTGGAGAATCTCGATCTGGCGGCCTATGAAGCCGCGATGGCGCTCAACGTCACGTCCGCCACCTTGGCAGCGGGCGAAGTGATTGGGCATATGCGCAAGCGGGGCGGTGGATCGCTGATCTTCACGGCATCCGTCTCGGGACTGGTCGGCTCGATGTTCAGCCCGGTCTATTCAGCGGCGAAATTCGCGGTGGTCGGGCTGACCAAGTCGTTGGCGCAACGCTTTGCCGCGGACAATGTGCGCGTCAACGCCGTTTGCCCCGGGCTTGCAGATACGCCCATGAAGACTGGATTCACGGGGCGTTCGGGTGATCCTGCCGAGGCCGCCGCCAATCAGGCGCGCCTGCTCGCGTCCGTGCCGATGGGACGGCTCTGCAAGGCGGAGGAAGTCGCGCATGCGGCACTTTGGCTGGCATCGGATGAAGCTTCGTTCGTGACCGGCGTTGCGCTTCCGATCGATGGCGGATTCACGGCTCGCTGAGTTCTGATGATCAGAACGAGGGCGGATGGCTTTCGATTGTGCCATCCGCCGAATTATGCCCGCATCGACGGGCTCGATCTGGCCATTCTGGCGTTATAGCCATAGGAGACTTCATACCGCCGTAGACAGGCGCCGGGTAAGGTGTTCCCCCAAAGGAGCGAGCCATGGTGAAACCGACGAAGACGCGCATTGGCAACCACACCCTGCACCCGGAAACGCTGATGCTGAACTACGGCTATGATCCGCAATTGTCGGAGGGAGCCGTCAAACCCCCGGTCTTCCTGACCTCGACCTTCGTCTTCAAGACGGCGGAAGACGGCAAGGACTTCTTCGATTTCGTCGCGGGCCGGCGCGAACCGCCGGAGGGGATGGGCGCGGGCCTGGTCTACTCGCGGTTCAATCATCCCAACAGTGAGATCGTGGAGGACAGGCTCGCCGTCTATGAGCGCACCGAGAACTGCGCGCTGTTCTCGTCCGGCATGGCGGCGATTTCGACGACGATCCTGGCCTTCGCACGCCCTGGCGATGTGATCCTGCATTCCCAACCGCTGTATGGCGGGACGGAAACGCTGTTTGCGAACACGCTTGCGAAGCTCTCCATCGGTGCCGTGGGCTTCGCCGATGGCCTCGATGAGGCCGCGGTCAGGCACGCGGCGGAGGACGCCATGCGCAGGGGCCGAGTGACGATGATCTTCATCGAAACCCCGGCAAATCCCACCAATGGCCTGGTCGATATCGCGATGATCCGCCGTATCGCCGAGCTGATCGGCGAGGTCCAGGGCCACACGCCGATCGTCGCATGCGACAATACGCTGCTCGGGCCGTTGTTTCAGCGGCCGATCGAGCATGGTGCTGATCTCTCCCTGTACTCGCTGACCAAATATGTCGGAGGCCATTCCGACCTGATCGCCGGTGCTGCGCTCGGCTCAAAGGCCCTGATGAAGGACATCAGGGCGTTGCGAGGCGCCATCGGCACCCAACTGGATGCCCATTCCTGCTGGATGATCAGCCGGTCGCTCGAAACCCTGAGCCTGCGGATGGAAAAGGCTGACAGAAATGCGCACCTTGTGGCGGATTATCTGCGCGATCATCCCAAAGTGGAGCGCGTCCATTATCTTGCCCACCACGCCGAGGATTCCGCGGCCGGCCGTCTGTTCGCGAGGCAATGCAGCGGAGCAGGCTCCACGTTTTCATTCGATATTGTCGGCGGCCAGACGGCTGCTTTCAAATTCCTGAATGCGCTAAAAATCCTGAAACTGGCGGTGAGCCTGGGCGGCACCGAGTCGCTTGCAAGCCATCCCGCAACCATGACCCACTCGGGCGTCCCGTCCGACATCCGTCAAAGGATAGGCGTGCTCGACTCCACGATCCGGTTGTCTGTTGGCATCGAGCATCCTTCCGATCTGATCGCGGATATCGCGCAAGCTTTGATCGCGGCATAGGTGCGACGCAACGGGAGGCGCTGGCTCAACCGCGATGCCGTGCACGTTACACCTGTAACGCGATAGGCCGGTCTCGAAATTATTTCGTATCGCGCGCCCCATAGCGTCTGCAGCGGTCGACATTTCATCGTCGAACGCATTGATTTGGGGGCAATACAGAATGTTCGAATGGCTCGAGCCTGCGGCGTTGATCGTCATAGCGGGATTGCTGGCATGCTCAGGTATTCGTAACTGGCGATCGAAGAAACCAATTGTCAAATGGGGCGGAGCAGGTTTGGCGGCTTTGGCTTCCGTCATTGCTTTCTCGATCAGCGTGCTGCTGACCATCGGGCTGTTCAAGCTGCACGCGCGCAGCGCGCCAAGCGTGGACGTGAAGGTTGCAGGGACCGCGGAGCAAATCCGGCGCGGCCAGACGATCGCGGACAGCTTTTGCAGCGGCTGCCATACCAGGACCGACACGCTCACCGGCGGCGCGGATCTCGGTAAGGATATCTCGTTGCCGATCGGTTCGTTTATAGCCGCCAACCTCACACCGGTCGGGCAATTAAGCCGGTGGTCGGACGGCGATATTTTCCGCGCCATTCGCAACGGGGTCGCTCCCGAAGGGGATTGGCTGGTCATCATGTCCTACACCAACGCCGGAAAGCTGAGCGACGCGGACACCAAAGCGGTGATTGCCTATCTCCGCAGTCTGCCTGCTGCAGGAGAAAAGACGAGAAATCCGGCCGATCGTCTCACGATGCTGGGCATCGCGATGTTGGGCGCTGGCATGCTGCCAGCAGGCAAGCCCGTCTCAACAGACCATGTGACCGCGCCACCAAAAGGCCCCACGTCACGATACGGCGAATATCTCATCTCGTATCAGGACTGCCGCGAATGCCATGGCAAAGATCTGACCGGTGGCAAACCCGGCCAGCTCGCCCCGCTAGGGCCCGATCTCAATGTCGTCAAGGAGTGGAAATTCCAGGAATTCGTCGCCACCATGCGCACTGGTGTCGATCCGAACGGTCACACCCTCGGCAATCGGATGCCGTGGCAGCCGATCGGCAGGATGGAAGATGAAGACCTTCGCGCTGTCTATGAGTATCTGACGCATCTGCCCGCAGCCTGAACAATTCCGTGCGGCGCTCGCATCCTTAGAATGACGGCTAGCTTTTCGGGGTTGAATCCGCGCCCAGTAGTTGGCCGGTCTTGCGGCTGAGAAAATGCAGTCGCGTGCAGGCAGGGCAGCTTACCGCCGTGAATTCGTTCTGATCGGTATTATCATCCTCGTCCAGGCTGTGCTGAACGTTGAGATGGGTATTGGGGCAGACGAAGATGAAATGTCTCATCCGCTCTTTGTCGAAGATCTGGAATCGGACGATTTGATCTAACGCAAGGTTTTGGGCCCGCGGAGGCGAAATGCCCCCACGGCCGGTACCGTCATATGGCGCGCGATCTATCCGGATGGTTTGATCCAGAACAAACGGCGGAGAAAAGCTCCGAGATAGCCTGTCGTCGTTGTTGAATTGTGCGCGGCTACGGCCTCGTTCCGCGCCGTTCGGCAGATTGAAGACAGGTACCGGAGGTTCATCATGGCTAAACTCAAGATTCCGCATGACGCCATCGTATTCGTGGGCGACGGGCGGAAAGCGCTGTTCCTCCGCAACGAAGGCGATGAGAAATTCCCCAATCTGAAGACCGAGCAGGTCTTTGAGCAGCAAAATTCCTCGACCCATGATCAGGGCAGCGAGCGGCCCGGACGCACGAGGAAGCCCGGTTCGGGGCAGCGAAGTACGGTCGAGCCGGTAGACTGGCATGATCTCGAAGAGCATCGGTTCGCGCGACAGGTGGCGGCCGCCGCCGAGCAGGTCATCCGCAGCGGCAAGGCAAAGGCCCTCGTCGTCGTGGCCCCGCCGCGAACCCTGGCAGAGCTTCGAGTTGCCTTTCATGCTGACGTGAAACGGCATATCCTGGCCGAGTTCGACAAGGATCTCACCAAGCATCCTGTCGGCGAAATCGAAAGGCATCTGGTTGGATGATCCGCGGGCGATGCCCGCCGATCTTGACGCATAACGTGTTCTCACGCGTCTCTGCGGGAGACAATGATGTCCGCTGTTCCTCGGAAGCGGGGCGCCGAACCGGCTGATCAGGCCGATGAAGCGCCCGGCTTGATCGATCAGGATCAGGTTGATGTCGAGCGCGATGAGCCGCTCGGCGAGAATGAGCCGGTCGAACGCGATTCCCCTGATGCGCCGGCCTCGCCGGCATTCGAGGAGTGATGTGCATGTGATGCAGTGTGGCTAAGCGTCGCTCGAAATCGTCTGGTCTCTCAGACCTCCATGCGGTAAGACGCAACAATTGTTGTGATGCTCGAATTCCGCGGATGGAGGTTGGTCCCGTGGAGAAATTCATTCACAATCAGAATCTCGCGCTGTTCAGGAAGAAGCTGAACGATCCGCACATCAGCGAGGCGGAGCGCGACGTCGTTCTCAAGCTGTTGGCGGATGAGGAAGCGAAGGAGGGGCTGCTGCGTTCCACCCGAGCGGATCGCAAACCGTCCTGATCCAACGCAATTTTCCGAAAATCACATCGCGCTTTGGCGCTGCTGCGGAAAGTTTGGGCATGGAAGACCGCGTCCGATGGTTCCGCTCTTGGGTGGAGATCTGCGTTGCAATTTCAAATCAGCTCATCGCCTATTCGACTTGCGCGAGATCAACGCGGGGCCTCGCGGGCTGGTTCAGCTAGCAGAGGAAAAGAGGAGCTACGCGGATGGCGCGCTTCATTGCCCGATTCTACAAAAATGTGCTCGGTGAGAACGGCCAGGTCGGCGATGTCTGCCAATGCACGGTGGATCTCGACGTGCCGGACGACGCGCAAGCAGTAGACGCCGCCAAGCAGAAATTCTGCGAGATACACGGGGTTCGTGATTGGACCCTGCACGCCGATCGGCTGGAGGTGAAGCCGGCCGACTTTCCGTCGTAGGCAGGGAGATACCGGGCTGCGTGCTGCGCACGCATCCTGGAATGACGCTTGCGCTCGGCTAGGACTCGTTACGGGCAGGGATGACGGTAGCCGTCGGTGCCGAGATAGGTGCCTGAGGCGGGATCATAGGAGCGGAAGCGCTGCGCGCAGTAAGCTTGGGCGTTTGCCGCCTGTGCCTGGCTGGATGCAATGGCACCGCCGATGATGGCGCCGGCGGCGAGTCCGCCAAGCACCGCGGCGCCGGTTCCGTATCCACGTCCATGTCCATACCCGCCGCGGTAACCGTAGTGGCGGTATCCGGGACCACCATGGTAGCGACGGTATTGCACCTGCTGTACCGAAGACTCTTGTGCCACGGGGGACGTCGTCATGGGCGCGGCTCGAACAGGTAGGGATGCCGATATCGTCAGCGCTGTGGCGGCGGCCATCAAGAAAATCCTACGCATGTTCACGGCTTGCTCCTTTTCTTGTTTGGTTGGGAACACAACGGCCGTGCTGCCGAACGGTTCCCGGGGACTTCCCGCTCGCGACGACAGAGAGCCAGCGAAGCGTTAACTCCCACTACAAGATTCCGCCCCTGCGGTCATCACAAGATCAGTCGGCCCTCACGTGCGAATATGAAGGGCTCCGTTGCATCTCTGTCGTGTAATCCGATTCGCCTTCGGATGCTTTTTTGAGCCGAAAGCGCCAATTTTTGCCGAAACTTTCAGCGCGCGTGATCGCGCTCGCCGCGCTACCTAGAAGCGGACGAGGGAAGCGCTTCATGGTCGTGAGGCGGCCGCGCGAAGGAGGGTAACCAACATGCTCGAAGCGGCACGGGTTTCGCAGTCCAGTCTGCCGGTGATCGATATCTCCGGCCTGTCGTCGCCAAACCTGTCGGATCGCAAAGCGGTTGCCGCCAAGCTGCGCGCCGCCTGTCTGTACAACGGCTTCTTTTATATCTCGAACCATGACGTCGATGAAAAGCTCGTCGCCGACGTCTTCGCCGAGGCTGCTGCGTTCTTCGATCTATCGCCCGAGACAAAGGCCGAGGTTGACAAGTCACGCTCGAAGGCCAATCGCGGTTACGAGCCGCTGCAGGGCCAGACGTTGGAGCCCGGTGCGCCGCCCGATCTGAAGGAGGGCTATTATGTCGGGCCTGAGCATGCGCCTGATGATCCGCGCGTGCTCGCCGGCATGTTCAATCATGGCGCCAACCAGTGGCCATCGTCGCGGCCGAACTTCAAGCCGGTGATGGAAGCCTATCTCAACGTGATGCTGGATCTGTCGGCCCGCATGATGGGCGGCATCGCGCTGTCGCTCGATCTTCCTGAGGATTATTTCAAAGGCTATTGCACTGACGCGATGGCGACTGTGCGGCTGCTGCACTATCCGCCGCAGCCTGCTGGCGGCAATCCGGATCAGAAGGGCGCCGGCGCGCACACCGATTTCGGCGGGCTGACGCTGTTGCGCCAGGGCGATATCGGCGGCCTGCAGGTCTGGGACCAGGCCACCGGCGGCTGGATCCACGCCGACCCGGTGCCCGGCACCTATGTCGTCAATCTCGGCGACATGATCGCGCGCTGGACCAACGACAAATACCGCTCGACGCTGCATCGCGTGGTCAACGTATCAGGCCACGAGCGCTATTCGGTGCCGTTCTTCTACACCGGCAATTACGCCCACAAGGTCGAATGCATCCCGACCTGCCTTGCACCGGATGAACAGCCGAAATACCCCCCTGTAACGGTCGAGGAGCATATGCGCGCGATGTACAAGCGGACCTACAAGTAGTCTGTCGTCGCCGCCATGACCGCTCCAACCCCGCGCTACACCTTCATCCTGATCCACGGCGCCTGGCAGGGCGCCTGGGCCTGGGAGACCATCGTCCCGCGCCTGAAGGCGCTCGGGCACGAGGCTGTTGCCGTCGACCTGCCGGGCAACGGCCACAACCCGCTACCGCCCGAGGAGGTCAATCTCGAGCGCTACGCCGCGCATGTTGTCGACATCATCGACACGACCGAAGGTCCGATCATCATGGTCGGGCACAGCATGGGCGGCACCGCGGCCGCGCAGGCCTGCGAATTGCGCCCGGAACGGATCGCGCTCGCGATCTTCCTCTGTGCGTTCATGCTGCCTGACGGGATGTCCGTGCTGCAGTTCTACGAGCGCTATCTGGAGCCATGGATGCGCGGCGCGCATGCGCGTGTCACCTATGATGAGGCAGGTCTCTTGTCGCGTATCGATCCGGCCTCCGCGGTCGAGGTGTTCTACCAGAAGGCGGATCGCGAGTTGGCGGAGGCCGCCGCGCGTCGCCTGACGCCGCAGCCTGAAGGCGGCCGCCGCTCGCAACTGAAGCTGTCGGGCGAGCGCTTCGGCACCGTGCCGCGCGTCTATATCGAGGCGCGCGAGGATCGCTCGGTGCACCTGCCACTGCAGCGGAAGATGCAGGAATTGTCGCCGTGCCTCGAAGTCTACGGCCTCGACAGCGACCACGCGCCGCAGCTCTCGCAGCCGGATGAGCTCGTTGCACTATTTATGAAGGCGGTTGCCGCGCACGCCCGCACGCTGTGACTGATCTCGCGACCGCGATTCAATCGCGGGGGCCAGATCGATGCTTCATTTGTGGGCAAATGGTGCTCATTTCACTTCGTTGACAGCATTTTCGCGCCACCTATCCTGACCGCAGTTTTGGCGAGCTGAAGAGATCAGATGAAGCCCTCCATCTTTGGCTATCAGGCGCCAGCATCAATCGAAGCGGTAATCAGCATTCTGGCCGGCGATCCCGACGCGGTCGTGCTCGCCGGCGGGCAGACATTGTTGCCCGCGATGAATTTTCGTGCCGCTAATCCATCCACGCTGGTGGATATCCAGCATGTGGCTGATCTCCGCGGCATCGAGGTCGGCGCCGACGTCATTGTCGTGAAGGCGATGACCCGCCACCGCGAATTCGAACTCGATGCGGGCGTCGCGGGCGTCAATCCGCTGGTCGCTGAGGTCATGCAGCATGTTGCCCATGTGCCGATCCGCAACCGCGGCACGCTGGTTGGCAGCCTTTGCCACGCCGATCCCTCCGCCGAAATGCCGATGCTGCTGGTGCTGCTCGGCGGCTCCGTGATCGCGCAGGGGCCGTCGGGGTGGCGCGAGATTGCGGCCGAGGATTTCTTTCAGTCGTTCCTCACCACGGCCCGAGAGCGGGACGAGATCATCACCGAGGCGCGCTTTCCGGTGCTGCCGAAAGGCGCCGGATGGGCCTTCGACGAGGTGACCCGGCGTCACGGCGACTACGCAATTGCCGGCGTCGGCTGCGTGCTGTCGCTTGACGATCGCGGCCATGCGTCGCGCGTGCAGCTTGCGGCGTGCGGCATCGCGGATACGCCAGTGCGCTTGAAGGAGGCGGAGAATATCCTCACAGGCACCGCGCTCGGTGCGTCCGATCTCGACGCCGCGGTGGCGGCCTCCGGTGCGGCCGTGACACAGCCCGACGAGATACATGTGTCCCAAACCTATCGCCGCAGGGCGCTCGGCACGCTGATCCGCAGGATCGTGACGACAGCCGCGCAACGTGCCACGCAGATGGAGACCGCCTGATGGCGCGAACGATGAAGGCCGCGATTCCGGACCGCTCCGCCGATGCCGAGGTCGACGTGTCGATGACGGTCAACGGCGAGGCCGTCAGTCGCAGCGTCAGCGTCCGCTTGCTGCTGAGCGACTTCCTGCGGCACGAGCTGAGGCTGACCGGCACCCATGTCGGCTGTGAGCACGGCGTCTGCGGCTGCTGCACGGTGCTCCTTAACGGCAGGGCCGGCCGCTCCTGCCTGACGTTGGCGGTGCAGGCGAATGGTTACGATATCCGCACCATCGAGTCGGTCGCATCGGCTGACGGCACGCTGCATCCGGTGCAGCAGGCGTTCAAGGAGTGCCATGGCCTGCAATGCGGCTATTGCACGCCCGGCATGGTGATGAACATCGTCGCCCGCTTCGAGGAGCCGGGAAAGCTTGATCTCACCGACGAAGGCATCAGGGATTTGCTCTCGGGCAATCTCTGCCGTTGCACTGGCTATCTCAACATCATCGCCGCGGTGCGCCGTGCCGCTGAGCTGCTCGGACGGGCCTGATGTCGACACGCCAGTTCGGAGCGCGCGTCGAGCGCAACATCGATCCCAAGCTGCTGCGGGGCGAGGGGGCCTTCGTCGACGACATTCCGCTGCCGGACGCGCTGCACGTCGCTTTCCTGCGCAGCCCGCATGCGCGGGCGCGGATCGTCTCCATCGACGCATCGGCAGCGAAGTGCCATCCGGGCGTCGCGGCTATCTATACCAGCGACGATATCGGCACTCTCGATGTCGAGATGCCGCTATTGATTCCGCATCCCTCGATGAAGAATCCGAAGACCCAGCGTCCGCTAGCGCGCGGCGATGTCCACTATGTCGGGCAGACCGTGGCAATGGTGGTCGCCGTCGATCGCTATACCGCCGAAGATGCTGCAGCACTGATCGAGGTCGAGTACGAACCACTGCCAGTCGAGATGGACCTGGCGAAGGCGCTGACCGACGACACGCCGCTTGTGCATGCCGACGTGCCGAACAATCTGGCGGCGCATTTCATCCAGATCAGCGGCAATCCGGACGACGCCTTTGCCCGTGCCGAGCACACTACCAAGATCACCGTGCAAGTCGATCGCTCGACGGCGGCCCCGATGGAGTGCCGCGCGGTCGCGGCGCGCTGGGATGCGGTATCCGGTGAACTCACAGTGTGGGACGGCACACAGGCGCCGATCTCGGTGCGCGGCGGGCTTGCATCCGTGTTCGAGCTCGATGAGGACAAGGTCCGCGTCATCGCGCCTGACGTCGGCGGCGGCTTCGGGCAGAAGGTGCTGCTGTTCTATCCGGACGAACTCCTGGTGCCGATGGCGGCGATGCGGCTCGGGCGCCCCGTGAAATATATCGAGGATCGCCGCGAGAACTTCCTGGGTTCCTCGCAGGAGCGGACGCAGATCCACACGATCGAGCTCGCCGCGCTCAGGACCGGTGAAGTGATCGGCCTTCGCGATTTCTTCCTGCACGACACCGGCGCCTTCATTCCCTATGGCATCGCGGTGGCGCAGGTCGCCTCCACCTCGATCGCGGGGCCGTACCGCATCCCCAACATCTTCGTGGAGTTCAAGGCGGTCTATACGCCGACGGTGCAGGTGACGCCCTATCGCGGCTGCGGCCGGCCGCAGGCGTGCTTTGCGATCGAGCGCGCGATGGATCAGCTCGCCGAGGAACTCGGGCTCGACCGTTTCGAGATCCGCCGCCGCAACTTGATCGCCGAGAAGGAATTTCCCTATGAGCGCGAGGGGCTGCTGTTCGCCGACGGGCTCAAGGTGACGCTCGACAGCGGCCAGTATGGCAAGGCGCTGGCGATGGCCGCAGCCGAGCTTGGCACGGAAAGTTTCGCCGCCGAGCAGGCGAAGGCGCGCGCCGAGGGACGTTATCTCGGGCTCGGGCTCGCCTGCTACGTCGAGGGCACGGGGCTCGGTCCTTACGAGGGAGGCCACGTCAAGATCCACCCGATCACCGGCAAGGTCTACGTCAACACCGGCCTCAGCACGCAGGGGCAGGGGCACGACACGGTGTTCGCGCAGATCGTCGCCGATCAGCTCGGCGTCAGTCCGCAGGACGTTATCGTGGTCGAGGGCGACACCAAGGCGTTCGACTGGGGCGTGGCGACCTTTGCCAGCCGCGCCGCCGTTGTCAGCGGCAACGCGATCCACAAGACCGCGCTCACCGTGCGCAAGAAGGTGATCGAAGCCGCTGCCAACATGCTCGACGTCGACCCCGACCAGATCGAGCTGCGCGATTCTGCGGCCTGGGTGAAAGGCTCGAACCGCTTTGCGCCGCTGGCGGCGATCGCGACCGCGAGCAATCCGCTGCGTTACGCCTTCAACAAGGCGGCGCAGGCGGCAACGCAGTTCGCGCCGGCGAGCAAGCATGACGGGCCGCCGCTCGCGGACGGCCAGGCGCCGGGACTGGAGGCCACCGACTATTACAGTCCATCCCAATCCACCTGGGCCTATGGCGTGCACGGCGCGATCATCGAGGTCGACCCGGGCCTGTGCACCGTGAAGATCAGGAAGTACGTCTGCATCCACGATTGCGGCAACATGATCAATCCGATGATCGTGGAGGGGCAGGTGCTCGGCGGCATCGCGCAGGGGATCGGCGGTGCGCTCTATGAACATCTCGACTACCAGGCCGACGGCAATCTCGCCAATGCCAGCCTGATGGATTTCCTGGTGCCTTACGCGACCGAGATTCCCAATGTCTCGATCCTGCACCTGGAGACGCCGACGCCGCTGAATCCGCTCGGCGTCAAGGGCGTCGGCGAGGCCGGCTGCATCGCGGTCGGCGCTGTCGTCGCATCAGGCGTGGAGGACGCGCTGCGTCCATTCGGTACGCTGAAGTTTCACCACGTGCCGCTGTCGCCGAACATGATCTCACACGCGCTGGAAACTGCTGGATATTGACGCCCGCCGTCATTGCGAGCGCAGCGAAGCAATCCATCTCACCGCTTGTGGAGACATGGATTGCTTCGCTACGCTCGCAATGACGTGGAAAGACAGGCGCGAGACGGCTACCGCCGCTCCTCGCGCACATGCGGCTGGCCCAGCGCGCCGGGCTCCTGCGTGATGCCGGAATCCTTGGTGCCGACCCAGATCATGACGGCGATGGTCGCAAGATATGGCGTCATCAGCATCAGATATTGCGGCACGCGGATGCCAGCCGCCGCGATCTGCGGGATCAGCGCCTCGATGCAGCCGAACAGAAGCGCGCCTGCGAGCGCGGGCCACGGCGCCCAGCGCGCGAACACGACCAGCGCCACCGCGATCCAGCCGCGGCCGCCGGTCATCCCGGTCACCCACAGCTTGACGCTGACGACCGAGATGTAGCCGCCGGCGAGGCCAATCAGTGAGGAGCCGGCGACGATCGCAAAGATCCGATGCAGCGTGACGTTGACGCCGGCGGCGTCTGCAGCGCCCGGGTTCTCGCCGACGGAACGAATCCGCAAGCCCAGCATGGTACGGAACAAGAGGAAGTTGACGGCGAAGAAGATGAGGATGGTGAGATAGACGATCGGATCCTGCTGGAACAATATCCGCCCGATGCCGGGGATTTCCGAGAGCGGCCAGATCTTCAGCGGAGCCAGCCCCGTCAGTTGCTTGTTCTGCCATTTCGCCAGCGTGCCGACGAGGCCTGTAAAGCCCTGGCAGAAGAACACGACTGACAGGCCCGCGATCACCTGGTTGATGCGCAGCACCACCACCAGCACCGCGAACAGCAGCGAGACCACGCTCGCCGCCACCATCGCGGCAACCAGCGCCACCGCCGGATAGCCGCCGAGCATGAGGCAGGTGCCGGCGCCGGCGAGCGCGCCGACCAGCATCAAGCCCTCCGCGGTGAGGTTCAATACGCCGGAACGCTCGGCGATGATCAGGCCGAGCGCCGCAAGCGCGTAGGGGACCGCCGTGACGGGAGCGTTGGCCAGCCAGTTGATGAGGAAATCAATCACAGTGGTCCTCTCAACGTATCCAGCGGATGCGGTGGCGGATCAGGAATTCCGACGACGCGACCGCCATGACGATGATCGCCTCGATCATCTGCACCATGGTGAAGGGGATCTGGTAGAATACCTGCAGCGTCTGGCCGGTGATGAAGAGCACCGCGATCAGGAAGCCAACGACAGCGACCACGATCGGATCGTTGCGCGAGAGGAACGCGATCAGCACGCCGGAGAACACGTAGCCGTTGGCGAAGGATTGCGTGAGCCGGCCTTCCTGGCTGGCGACATTGACGAAGCCGGCAAGACCTGAGCAGGCGCCGGAGATCGCGATGATCCAGATCGTCGCCGTCTGTACGGGAACGCCGACGACTTTCGCCATTTTCGGATTGGCGCTGATGAAGCGGGTGTAGAAGCCGATGCGGCTGAGATGGATCATCCAGCCGGCCGCGAGCACGCCCGCGATCGCGATCAATAATCCGCTGTTGACGCCATAACCGATATCGGTCAGCCGCTCGAAGGGACGGAACGGGGTCGATTGTGGAAACGCGGTTTTGGAGTCCTGCCAGGCGCCGTAGAGCAGGTGGAACAGGAAATATATCGCCACGTAATTGAGCAGCAGCGTCGCGATGATCTCGTTGACCCGGAAGCGCAGCTTGAGGAACACGACCAGCAGCACCCAGAGCGCGCCGCCGAGCGCTGCAGCCATTCCCATCAGGATCAGCCGCGTGGCCGGCGGGCCGATGTCATAGATCGAGATCGCGGCGGCAAAGATGCCGCCGAAGATCATCTGGCCTTCAATGCCGAGATTCCAGAAGCCGATGCGGAAGGCGAGGCTGGCCCCTAAGCCGACCAGGATCAGCGGCGCAGCCTGGATCAGGACGCCGCGCAGGTTCTCCGCCGTGAGCACGCCGGCAAGTTCGCTCGCGAGCGTCAGCGGCGGGATGCCGGCCACCGCGAGGATCGCGACCGAGATCGCGAGGCCGAGGATCAGCGATGATCCGACGAACACCGCCTGTTTCCATGCCGGCAGGTTCTGGCGCACGTCGAGCGTGAGGCGGCCGAGGCCGCGCGGGGGTGCGGGGGTCAATGGTTCGGCTCGGCGCAAGATGTCATGCATGGTCGACCATGGCCCGGCCAATCGCCTGGCGGTCCGCAGGGCGTTCGAATTCGGCGACGATCGCGCCGCGGGTCATCACTCCGATGCGGTCGGAGAGGCTTAATATCTCGTCGAGGTCCTCACTGATCAGCACGATGGCGGCGCCGCGTTCGCGCGCCGCGATCAGGCGCTGGTGCACAGCGGCACAGGCGCGCGCATCGAGCCCGCGGCTCGGGCTGTGCGCGACCACGACATCAGGCTCGCGGCTGAATTCGCGGGCGATAACGAGCTTCTGCGCATTTCCGCCGGACAGCAGCGAGGCCTTCTGCTTGACGCTGCGCACGCCCTGCACATCGTAGTCCTTCACCGCCGCGATGGCGTCGCGGCGCATCGCGGCACGATCGAGCCTGACAACGCTGCCGTAGCGCCCGGAGCGGATCTGCGCCACCGCGAGATTGTCCTGGATCGGCAGGCTGCCGGCGAGCGCATAGGCATAGCGGTCGGCGGGGATCACGGCGATCGCAGCTTCGCGCCGCTTGGCCTGGCCGGCACGACTGATGTCGCCGGCGCCATCGACCCAGATCTCGCCCAAGGAGGGCTCGATCGCGCCGATCAGCGCTTCCGCAAGCTCGGCCTGGCCGTTGCCGCTGACGCCGGCGATGCCGTAGATCTCGCCGGCGCGGACATAGAAGCTCGTGTTGTTCAGCATGGTGCGGCCGTCGGCGCGCGTATAGGTGAGGGCGCCGACATTGAGCCGGGTCGGACCACCCTGGTGCGGCGTTCGCTCCGGGAGCGCCGAGGTCTGGCCCACCGTGAGCTCGGTCAATTCTTCCGCGGTCGAATGGCGCGGATCGAGGGTCGCGACTGTCTTGCCGCCGCGCATGATGGTCACGACATCGGCGTAGCGCTTCACGTCCTGCAGCTTGTGCGTCACCAGCACGACCGCGGTGCCGGATCGGGCCAGCCGCTGCACGATCTCGAGCAGGCCGATAGCTTCGGCGTCGGTCAGCACCGCGGTCGGCTCGTCGAGGATCAGGATCCTGGCGCCGCCGACCAGCACCTTGACGATCTCGGCCTGCTGCTGCTCGGCCACCGTCATGGTGTCGATGCGGCGATCGGGATCGATGGAGAATTTGAGCGCATCGACCTGCTTCTTGATGGCGTCGCGGATGTCGCGCAGGCCGGAAGCAAAATGGGCCTTCGGATTGGCGAGCAGCACGTTCTCGGCCACGGTGAAAGGTCTGACCAGCTTGAAGTGTTGGTGCACCATGCCGATCCCGTGAGAGCGGGCCGAAGCGGGTCCGCTCAGCGAGATCGGTGCACCATTGATGGAGATCGATCCAGCATCCGGCGCGTAGAGACCGGCGGCGACGTTCATCAGCGACGATTTGCCGGCGCCGTTTTCGCCGAGCAGGGCATGGACCTCGCCGGAGCGGCTCTCGAAGGACGCGCCATCGAGAGCCAGAGCCCCGTCAAAGGATTTCCTGATCCCGGCAAGTTGCAGGGCCGCATTCATCAGAAGCTATGCTCGCCTATTTCTGAGTGATGACACCAGGGACGAACCAGTCCATCTTCCAGAAGCCGGCATCGTCGAGCGACTTGCCCTCGGCGACGCGGACGGTGCCGGCCGTGTCCTTGATCGGACCGGCGAAGATCTGCTTGCCGGCGATGATGGCGTCGCGCTCGGCCATCACCTTGTCGACGACGTCCTTCGGCACAACGCTGTTGCAGCAGGCGATGTCGGTGCCGCCATCCTTGATGCCGGGGAAGGCGCCGTAGGGATTGGGCTCCCAATTGCCCGCCGCGATCTTCTTCAGTTCGGGCCCGAGGAATTTTTCCCAGGTCCAGGCCGAGGAGCACAGCGTTGCCTTCGGCGCGAACTCGCGGAGATCGCGGTGATGGCCGGTGCCGTAGATGCCGCGCTCTTGCGCGACGATCTGCGGCGTCGGGGTGTCGACGTGCTGGCCGATCACGTCGATGCCCTGGTCGGCCATCGCCTGCGCCGCGGCGCGTTCCTTGACCGGATCGTTCCAGGCGCCGGTGAAGACCACGGTCACAGTGGCCTTCGGATTCATCTTCTGCGCGCCTAATTCATAGGCATTGATGGTCCAGTTCACCGGGCCGATCGGATGCGCAGCGACGAATCCGAGCTTGCCGGACTTCGACATCGCACCCGCGATCATGCCGCAAAGATACTGGCTCTCATAGGTGCGGCCGTAGAAGGACTCGAGGTTCGGGCCGTTGGTGGTGCCGGAGCCGTTGAGGAACGCGACTTTCGGATATTTCTGCGACAGCTCCTTGAAGGTGTCGGAATAGCCGAACGCGGTGCCGATGATCACATTGTAGCCGCGCTGGATGAAACGCTCCGCAGCCGGCGTGATCTGTCCTGCAACTTCAGGCACATTTTCGACGAAGGGAATCTGCATGCCGACGTCCTTCTCGATCTTCGGGCGCGCCTCGTCATAGGCTTGCGTCCAGCCGCCATCGCTCTTCTCGGCGAAATAGAGGAACGCAATCTTGGCCGGCGCCGGGAGTGTGAACCCGGCGGCATAGGCGGCTGCCGCGCCGCCTGTCAGGGCAGCGGCAAGAACAGGGATTGTAGTCCAGCGCATCACGCAAAATCCTCTCGATGTGCGAAAATTTGTCGACCGTTCAGGACGGGTTCCGAAAAAATCTTCGCATTGTTGGAAAAAATAGCACGCCAATTGTTTAGTCACCGTCGAGCCAATCGATGGGCAGTCCCCCTTGCATTCTCTTCGCCGCGCGACCGCGTGCCGTCGCGCGCAGGAATGAGCGAAGCGAGCTTGCTTTCGGCCCGCACATTCCAGTGTGTTGCCCGGCGGCATCTGGTCACGCGCAAGGCGCAACCGAAAATTGGTGTGTGATTGATGTTGGCGCGTTTGCGCGAGCGCCTCGTCGCGGCTTGAATATTGCTTGGCGAGCGCCGATGCGCTGTGATCGATGCGTGCGTTGGCGCGGAACGGAAAACTGCTTCGGCGATAGGAGAAATGATGAAGGCTTATGTGTACGGTGCGAAGCGCGAGCTGCCGCAGGGGTTCGAGGATTTCACGCAGGCCTCGCGGACCGCGATCATCTCCGTCGACATGCACCAGGGACATCTCGCCGATACGCCGGATTGTCCTTGTCCCGCGCCGCGCGCGCGAGAGATCGTGGTGCCGATCGATCAGTTCCATGCCGCCGCGCGCGCGATCGGCGTGCCGGTGATCCACGTCAAGTCGGTGCTGCGCAAGGGCGGGGTCGACGACATCGCCGGCATTCCGTCGGCATGGCGGCGCACCTTTCCGCTCTATGTCGGCGCGATCCCCAACTCCGATGCGCACGCGATCGAAGGCTCGCGCTGGACTGAATTCGTCACCCATGTGGAGCCGCAAGACCTCGTCGTCGCCGGCAAGAAACGGCTGTCGCCGTTCTTCGCCACCGATCTTGATTTCCTGCTGCGGCAGATGAACGTCCGCACCGTGGTGCTCGACGGGGGCATGACAGATTGTTGCATCCTCAACGCAGCGTTCGACGCCAGCAATCTCAGCTATCGCGTTGTCGTGCTGCGCGATCTCGTGCGCGGTACCAACGAGGAGATGGAAGACGCCGCGCTGAAGATGGTGTCGTTGCATCTTGGCGTCGTCACTGACGCCGCCGACCTGCTTGCGGAATGGCGCGCCCGTTGAGTTGAAACCACCCGGCGCATCGGGAGAAGCGAAAGCGCGGCCGCCGGCCGCTCTGCGCTTTTGCCCCTCGGCCCTGGACCAACCCATGCAGACAACCGTCCCGAACAGTAGACACCGCAATGGGGGCATGTTAATCAGACTAAATAAAATTGAGCAAGGTTGAAATGTGAAGGCTGCAGCGTTCGACTATCTCAGGCCGGCAAGTCTCGGCGAAGCGCTTGCGCTGCTCGCGACACATAAGGACGATTGCAAGATCCTGGCCGGCGGCCAGAGCCTGGTTCCGGCGATGAATTTCCGCCTGGCGCGGCCCGCTATCCTCATCGATATCAACGACCTCGACGAATTGGATCACCTGCGCGCGGACGCCGGTCAGTTGAAGATCGGTGCGCTGACGCGGCACGCCGCGTTCCATCGGCCGGTGGTCGAGGGGCCGCTCGGCGCGCTCCTGGCAAAGGTCGTGCGTCACATCGCGCATTATCCGATCCGCCAGCGCGGCACCTTTGCGGGAAGCCTGTCGCACGCCGATCCCGCCTCGGAATGGTGCCTGGTCGCCACGACCCTTCGCGCCGAGATGGTCGCAAGGAGCGCGCGCGGCGAACGGGGGATTGCCGCAAGCGATTTCTTCCACGGCACGTTCACGACCGCGCTCGAACCCGACGAAATCCTGACCGAAATCCGCCTTCCAATCATGACGCCGGATTGGCGCGTGGGCTTCTACGAGTTCTCGCGACGGGCCGGCGACTTTGCGCTCGGGATGGCGGTGGCGGCGGCCAGGGTTGAAGGCAGTACGATCCGGGAGGCCCGGCTAGGCGTCGGCGGTGTCGCCGATCGCGCGATCCGCCTTGGGGCGCTGGAAGATCAGCTTGTCGGGAAGTCCGCGTCCTCTGATGTCATCGACAGTATCGCCCGCGAGGCGCGCGGCATGATCGAGCCGAGCGGAGACATTCATGCGTCTCCCGAATATCGGCGCGATCTGATCGCCGCTTCTGTCAAGCGCGCATTGACCGAGGCGCTGGCATGAACTGGATCGGCCGACGGCTGCCACGGCTGGAAGATCCGGCGCTATTGAAAGGCGGCGGCAGCTATGTGGCCGATCGTGCGAGCAAGGCGGCTGCCGTCTGCTTCGTGCGCAGTCCGGTGGCGCGCGGGACGATCGTCGATATTGAGATTCCATCGGATGGAATCATCTTCACCGGGCGGGACCTTGCCGACGTGAAGCCGATCCGCCCCATTCTGCATCGGCCCGATTACGTCGCGATCGGCCAGCCCATACTGCCGGTCGATCGCGTCAGCTTCTGCGGGCAGGCGATCGCGGTCGTCGTCGCCGACGATCCGGCGCTAGCGGAAGATATCGCCGAGCAGGTGTTCGTCGATATCGACGTCGCGGATGCGATCATCGATTTCGAGGCCGCGCTGGCCCCCGATGCAACGCCGGTGCATCCCGAAGCTGCATCCAATGTGCTGGTCGAAGGGCGCATGAGGACGCAAGGACTCGATAAGGCCTTTGCGGATGCCGCCGAGATCGTCACGCTGGACGTGCGCTCGCACCGGCAATCGGCGGCGCCAATGGAGAACCGTGGCGGGCTCGCCGAATATGATGCCGCGTCGGGACGCGTCACGCTAACCGCGTCGGTGCAGATGCCGCATATGCTCAGAACCGGCATCGCCGACACGCTCGGCATGCCAGAGTCGGATTTGCGCGTGATCGCGCCAGATGTCGGCGGCGGCTTCGGGCAGAAGATGTCGCTATTCCCCGAATATGTCGTGCTGGTGTGGCTGGCGCGAAAGCTAAAGCGGAGCGTCGCCTGGATCGAAGATCGCCGCGAAAACCTGCTCGCCTCCGCCCATGGCCGCGATCAGGCCTTCAGCCTGCGCGGGGCCTTTGCCGGGGACGGCAGGCTGCTTGGGCTGGATGCGGATTTGCGTTCCAACATCGGCGCGTTCTCCTGCTATCCCGTGACCTGCGGCGTCGAGCCATTGATGGCTTTTGCCGAACTGCCGGGCCCATATGATTTCGCCGAATACGGCGTCCGCTCGCGCGGCGTGACCACCAACACCTGCATGATGGCGCCGTATCGCGGCGTGTCGCGGCCGACGCTGACCTTCTCCATGGAGCGGATGATGGATGTCGCAGCGAAACGGCTCGGCATCGATGCCGCCGAGATCCGCCGCCGCAACCTGATCAAGACGTTCCCGCATCGCTCGCCGACCGGCCTTGTCTATGATGAAGGAAGCTATCTGCAGGCGATGGAGGTGGCGCTCGATGCTGCCGACCTGCCGGCGTTCCGCGAACGGCAGGCCGCGATGCGCGAGCGCGGACGCTATCTCGGCGTCGGCCTTTCCGTGTTCAGCGAACGCACCGGCTACGGCACGCCGGCTTATGCCGCGCGGGGCATGGAGATCGTGCCCGGCTATGAGATCGTCGATTGCAGCATGGACCCTTCCGGCGATGTCGTACTGCGCATCGGCTCGTCGCCGCATGGTCAGGGCCTGAAGACCAGCCTCGCGCAACTGGTGTCCGACGAGCTCGGCATCGAGCCGCAGCGCATCCGGATCATCTCGGGCGATACCGACGCGACGCCCTATGGCTGGGGCACCTTCGCCAGCCGTTCGATGGTGATCGCCGGCGGCGCATCGAAGCTCGCGGCGGGGAAGGTTGCGGTGAAGCTCAAGACGATCGCGGCAACGCTGATGGAAACGTCACCGGACAACATCGAGTTGAAAGACGGTTGGGCACGGGTCAGCCATTCCAACCAGGCCATGGAGATCGGTGCGCTGGCGCGGGCTGCCTATCACCAGAGCCATCGCTTCAAGGGGCTATTGCCCGGACTGCATGAGAGCGCGGTCTACGATCCCGGCGGCACATTCTCCAATGCCTGCCACATCGCTTTTGTCGAGGTCGACATCGAGACCGGCGGCGTCAGCATCGAGCGCTTTCTCGTCGCCGAGGACGCCGGCGTCCTGATCAATCCGATGATCGTCGACGGCCAGATCACCGGAGGCGTCGCGCAGGGGATTGCGAATGCGCTGTTCGAGGAGATCGTCTACGACGACACCGGCAATCTCCTGACCGCGTCCTTTGCCGATTATCTGCCGCCGACCGCGGCGGAGATTCCGGAGATCGAGATCATGCACATGGAAACCGTCTCGCCCGAGAGCGTGACCAAGGCGAAGGGCGTCGGCGAGGGCGGGGCGATCGGCGCGCCGGCGGCGATCGTCAACGCGATCTGCGACGCGCTGGCGCCTTTCGGCATCGAACTGTTCGAACTGCCTGCAACCCCGCAGCGCGTCCGCGAGGCGCTGCGCCAGGCTGGAGTTGCGAGCTATGCCTGACAAGCGCGACATCACCCTTGCCGTGAACGGCAAGACTTACGCGGTATCGATCGAGCCGCGACGGAGCCTTGCCGACGTCCTGCGTGACGATTGCGGATTGACGGGCACGCATCTCGGCTGCGAGCACGGCGTCTGCGGTGCCTGCACCGTGCTGGTGAACGACAAGCCGGTCCGCTCCTGCCTGATGTTCGGCGTGCAGGCCGAGGGCAAGACGGTGCAGACCGTCGAGGGACTGGCCGACGGCGAGACGCTGCATCCGCTGCAGCAGGCGTTCTGGGAAAATCACGGTTTGCAATGCGGCTTCTGCACCCCGGGTTTCCTGATGCTCGCCGCCGGCGCGCTGCAGGAAAATCCGGATATGTCCGACGACGACATCAAGGACGTGCTGTCATCGAATCTTTGCCGCTGCACCGGCTATCAGAACATCGTCAAGGCGGTGCGGCTGGCCGCGCGCGAAATGCGGGCGAGAACGCGGGCATGAGCTTTGTTGGCCGCTCGCTCCGGCGGATCGAGGACCGTCCGCTGCTGATGGGCCAGGGCGCGTTCGCCGCCGACTGCAACTGGCCCAGCCAGCTTCACATGCGCGTGGTGCGCTCGCCGGTCGCTTTCGGCCGCATTCTCGGCGTCGAGACCGAAGAGGCCACTGCGCTCGAGGGCGTCGTCGCGATCTGGACCATCGTCGACCTCGACCACCTGCCGCCGATCGATTTCCGCCAGATGGGGCTGGAGCGGCTCGCGCCCTACCGGCAATTCGTGCTGGCGCGCGACTATGTGCGTTATGTCGGCGAGCCCGTGGCCGTGGTCGTTGCTGTCGATCCCTATGTCGCCGAGGATGCGGCCGATCTGGTGTTTTGCGATATCGAGGAACTGGAGCCGCAGCTCGATGCCACTGCCGAGCCCGTGGCGTTCATGCCCGATGTTCACCCCGGATTGATGTCCGAGCCGGCGGTGATCCGCCGCGGCTATGGTGATCTCGACGCGGCCTTTGCCGGCGCGCACATAGTCGTCGAACTGGAGGTGAAGATCGGGCGCCACACCGGTGTGCCGATGGAGACCCGCGGCGGGTTGTGTGTCTACGACACAGAGAAGGATACGTTGCGGCTCTACGGCGCCGCCAAGGTGCCGCACTACAACCGCGACGCCATCAGCAGGATGCTCGGCCTTGCGGCGGGGCGGCTTGAGCTCAGCGAAGGCCATGTCGGCGGTGGCTTTGGCATCCGCGGCGAGCTCTATCCCGAGGACGTGCTGGTCTGCGCCGCGGCGCTGCGGCTGAAGCGGCCGGTGAAATGGATCGAGGATCGCAGGGAGCATCTGCTCGCGGCCAACCATTCGCGCGACCAGGTCTATCGGCTCAAGGCCGCTGTCGACTCGCGCGGATTCATCCTTGGCCTGAAGGCGGATTTCTTCACCGACCAGGGCGCCTATGTGCGCACCCACGGCACCACCGTCACCGATCTCTCGGCCGGTCTGCTGCCGGGTCCCTACGTCATTCCCGCCTATGATGTCGCGGGCCATATCCGGCTCACCAACAAGACGCCGGCCGGCACCTATCGCGCGCCCGGCCGCTACGAATCGACGTTCGCGTGCGAGCGGCTGATCGACGCGATCGCCATCGAGTTGGGGCTTTCGCCGGTCGAAGTGCGCCGCGTGAACCTGATCAGCGAGGCCGCGATGCCGTTCGATCGCGGCTTCGAGACGCTCGGAACCAGGGTCGTCTACGACTCCGGCAAGTACGCTGATCTGCTCGAGCGCGTGCTGGCGCATCTCGATTATGACCGGCTGCAGCAACAGCTCACGGAGCGTCGGAGCCGCGGCGAGTTGGTCGGCCTGGGCCTCGGCTATTTCGTCGAGAAGAGCGGTCTCGGTCCGCAGGATCTGGTGCGGATGAGGGTCGACCTGCGCGGCGATATCGAGATCGTCACCGGCGTTGCCTCGGTCGGGCAGGGTGTCGAGACTGCGCTGGCGCAGATTTGCGCTGCGACGCTGCAGGTGCCGATCGAGCGCATCCGCGTGATCCATGGCCAGACCGACCGGATCGAAATCGGCTTCGGCGCCTTTGCCTCGCGCGTCACCGTCATGGCGGGCTCGGCCGTGAAGATCGCCGCCGAAGCACTGCGCGCTACCGCGCTGGAAGTAGCGGCAAGGCTGTTGCAGGCCACGCCGGAGGCACTGCGTCTGTCGAACGGCATGATCGAAACCGTCAACGGCAGCGCCTCACTGTCGCTTGGCGATGTTGCCGCGCATCTCGAAGAGACGGGCGGCTTGACGGGAGAGGGGCGTTTCGCCTCCTCGCATATGACCTATCCATATGGCATCCACGCCGCACAGGTACGTGTCGATCCCGCAACTTGTGCCGTCACCATCGAGCGCTATGTCGTCGCCTACGACGTCGGGCGCGCCGTCAATCCGATGCTGATCGAGGGGCAGATCGTGGGCGGCGTGGCGCAGGGCGTCGGCGGCGCGTTCCTGGAAGAGTTCGTTTATGACGAGAACGGCCAGCCGCTGGCGGCGAGCTTCGCCGATTATCTGATGCCGACCTGTCACGAGGTGCCGGAGGTCGAAGTGCTCCTGCGCGAGGATGCGCCGTCGCCGCTCAACCCGCTCGGCGTCAAGGGCGCGGGCGAGGGCGGCATCAACGCGGCCGGCGCTGCACTCGCGGGGGCCATCGACGCTGCGATTCAAAAGCCCGGCGCAGTCGCGCAGCTTCCGATCACGCCCGGCCGCCTGCACGCCATCCTGCGCGGAGGCCGATGATAAGGGGGCCTCAATCGCGATCGAGATTGAACCAGAGCGTGCGGACCTTGGTCTTGCCGTGGTTCCAGAGCTTGTGCTTGCGGCGCGAGCTATAGGCGATGAGATCGCCCTGCCGCAGCACGTGCTTGATGCCGTCGACCTCGACGGTCAATTCTCCCTGCAGCACGAAGCCATATTCGAATCCGTCATGGGTGATCGGATGCTCGGCGCTGCCGGTATGCGGGGCATATTCGTTGACGGCGACGGAGACCCCGCGGCTGCGGTCTTCCCGCATCAGCCGCCGCACGACATGCTGCGCGGTCTCGACCACGCGCGCCTCGGACGCGCGCACCACGATCTTCTCCTCGGCAAGGCTGCCGCTGACGAGCAGATCCGACATCGTGACGCCGAGCGCGCTCGCGATCACGATCAGCGATCCGATCGAGGGCGAGGCGCGTCCGCGCTCGACCAGGCTGAGCATGGAGGTGCTGAGGCCGGAGACGTCGGCGAGCTCCTGCAGCGTCAGTCCGCGCGCCTGCCGCAATTCGCGGATGCGCACGCCGATCGCCGCAAGCGTGTTCGCGGTGGTTTCGGCGATTTCCTCCGACAGATGGGCAAGATCGGCATTCGTGTCGGTCTCGGATTGGCTCATGTGCTGACGCTCCCGGCGCCGTTCGTCCTGGTCTTCGCAAAGAAGACGTTGCGTGTCTTGTGATTTTGAATATACTAAAAACACTTTAGTTTGGATCAAAAAATAGGCGGCGATGGCCAATCTCAGGTTTTCCCAGGTTCGAGTCATCGACAGCGCCGCCGGATGTCCAGAAATACCGATCGTGGAGGGCGAGGGCAACGCGAAGGTTGTGCTGTCGCCGCATAATGGCGCCGCGTTCCGCAGTTTTCAGCTGGTATCGCTGCAGCAGAATGCGCGCACCATCGACCTCCGCCATGCGTCCGACTGCGTGTACTACGTGATCGCGGGCGAGGGCGCGATCGTCGATACGGCCGGCGGCTCGCGGTATGAGGTGGCCGAAGGGCACATGGTCCATATCGATGCCGGCGATCGCTATCGTATCGAGGCGGGCGCAGCCGGCATCAAGGTGATCGGCGGGCCGTGCCCGGCGGATGCCAATCCCAACTCAACGATCGCAGCGAGCTAGACCATGGCCATTCGCCTGTTTCATCGCGACCATCCGACGCTGCGTCTGCCGCTGATCTCCAAGGACGCGCGCTTCGTGATCTGGCCCGGCGTCGGCGCCTGGCAGGCGAATCTCAACTATGTCTGCCTCGAACCCGGCGAGGCCAACGTCCCCCACATCCATACCCAGTCGGAGGACACGATCTTCATCCTCGAAGGCGAGGGGACGATTCACGACTACACCAATAACATCTCGCTGCCCTTCCATGCCGGCTGCGTCGTCCACGTGCCCGTCGGCGTCAAGCATGCGGTCGCAGCCGATCGTGGCAGCCATGTCGTCAGTGTCGGCGGTCCCTGTCCGGCTGACGTTCCGCTGCTGAAAAAGGTTGGTGCGCTGCCGGCGGATGCGACGCCGCCGCTATCGGCGTAACGGGGCCGCCTTTGCACGACACCAGCCACCTCGTGTTCCAGCGCGAATACTACATCGTGACCCTCAGCGACGAATGTCGCTCCGCGTGGCGCTGGGAAATCAAGCGCAGAGGCGCGCCGATGGGCGTCAGAGTGACCGGAGATGGATATTCGTCCCAGCGCGCGGCGGAAGAGGCTGGAAAGCAGGCACTCGCGGAGTTTCTCCTTGCTGTCGCTTCCGAGCAGAAGCGCGGATGAGATGATCGCGTCGACGTGTGCTCGGAACGAAGCGATCGGCCAGACCTCTCCGCCTGCCCGGCGAACCGCCAATCTCTTATCGCAGGCCCCAGCAAACAAAAAAGGGGCGGCGGTGTCACACCGCAGCCCCGAAACCGGATGCAGTCGCGACTGCATCTCAAAGAACTTACTGGCAGGGATACCGCCGGCCCTTTGCCACGTACGTATTCGTCGCTGGATCGTAGGAGCGGTAGCGCTGCGCGCAAGAGGCCGCGTGCTGCTGGGCGGCGGCGGCAGCGGCGGCTTCCTGCTGCGCGGCGGCAGTGGCCGCACCGGCCGCGATGGCGCCGCCGATGAGGCCGCCGACCAGTCCGCCAACACCGGCGCCGTTGTCATAGCACTGTCCGTAACGGCACCAGACCTTCTGGGTGAATGCCGGGACCGCGGCCGCAAGACCCGTGCCGGTCGGTAACGGAGCCGAAATCGCGGAGGCTGAAAGCGCCACGGCACCGGTGGTGGCCATCAAAACGACTTTCAAAATGTGATCGATGCGCATCGAATCTCCTGCTTCATTCCTGTGGGCGCAGGCCGGCGCCTGCCTCCCGATTCCTGAACATGGATTACGGGCTCGCCTGGCCTCGGCCCGGGCGAGACCGTACACGCACGGCCGGTTACAATTCGCGCGTCAGCTTAAGTTCACAGATGGGCGGTGTTTATTGGCCGGCTGCGTCCACGACGCGGCACAGGTTATTGCTGACACCCGGAGCCAATTGTCCGGGCGGCAAGACGAAGACCGCATCGACGCGGCTACCTCTGCCTTCCTTGCGGACGACGACTTGCAACGTTTGTGGTCGGCCGGATCCGGTTGTTTCTTGCTGAGTGGTCAGCGTGCCAAGCTTTTTGTCCACGTTCACACCGACAAAGCCCTCTGCCAGAACGGCCCGGGAAACCTTGTCAAGGGCGACACTGGGATTGACTGATGGGAAAATCATCCAAGTCTTGTGGGTCATGCCCGTCACCATCGGAACGCCGGTGCTCTGGAAGT
This sequence comes from Bradyrhizobium sp. Crot121, assembly GCF_059512385.1. NCBI lineage: Bacteria > Pseudomonadati > Pseudomonadota > Alphaproteobacteria > Hyphomicrobiales > Nitrobacteraceae > Bradyrhizobium > Bradyrhizobium sp. Crot121. The sequence continues at coordinate 58,952 of NZ_JCAMOR010000031.1, forward strand.
GCTCTGCGCAGCCATCGGCCAGTGCGGGCATAGACGACAGAGCCATGAGCGTGAACACGCAAGTTATTCTTGTAAGCATGCTTTCATAACCTGTTGGAGTAAGTCGGGAGGATTGAGACCAAACGCGCCGTGAGTCCATGGATGCCTTCGCATTCTGGATGGAGGCATTCGGATTTTGGCTAGTGCACGGAGTGATCCTGCAAGCGATCGGCGATCTGGCCGACGCAGCAAACGCCGACGCTCGGCTTGCTACGTTCACCCGCAGGCGGAGCCCGCCTTCAACGAGCGCTGCGGGAATGGATCGGCGCTTTTTCGGAATAGAGGCCCCACGAATTAAATCGAATCTTATCTTTCGCGACTCGGTTGCGCGATCTGGATGTTTCGTTCGACGATTGGATATTGAGAGAAAGAATTGATAGAAAGAGGCCTCGACCTGAGTTTGCCAAAGCTGTGCCAGCGTGGTGACGCGGGTCTGTGCCTCCGGCGGACGCCCCCGAACGATGGATACTCGGTCTGGCGGGTGAGATCGGTTCGCGTCCAGCAAAAGTCCAATGGTCAGGATTTGCATGAACGAAGATGTACTCGCCGCACCTCCCACGCGATCAGGATCTTCGTTTCAAGAGTTGCTTGAAATACTCCAACCTCACGGGATCAATGCCCGCTCCTCGCCGAGGCCTGGCAAATCATTTCGTTGGCATGCGGATGTTGCAGTTGGAGCAGGAATTGACGTCGTAAGGGCGGAACTTTCTGCTGGTTGGGATTGGCGCTATTCATACGAGAATTCATCGGGAGAGCTTGCGATAAGCTTACTGAATGCGGGCAAGGCCGAAATGCTCATTTCAGGAAGGAACGTGCAACGAACACCCTCTGAAATCGCCATCGTATCGCTTCCGACGTTGCAAGAGCAGAGGGTCGAAGCGGTGGATGGGAGATACTCAAGTGTAACGCTAACGTTGCATACGGGTATGGTTACAAAGGCGCTGTCTGCGACGTTCGGGAGCACAGCACTGGAAGATCTCAATTTGACACCAACAGTCGATTTGTCTACCGGCGCCGGGCAGATCCTTTTTCAGCTTGTTCGTGCCAGCACGACCGGCTTGTATGACGGGATCCTGGCACGCTCTCCGAAAGCCAGCGCTCTGCTGTCAGAAGCTGCGATACAGCTCATACTTGAAAATGTCCCCCATCGGCTGATCGACCGGTTGAGCCGCTACCCACTGGATGCGCCCCCTCGTTACATCAGGCGGGCTATCGAGTATATGCGCGCCAATCTTCATCTGCCGCTTACGATAGCCGATATTGCTGGGACGGTTGGTGTTAGCAGCCGATCGCTAGAATCGGGATTTCGTAGAATCCATGGCACGACGCCTGTCGCATATTTGCGAAGAATTCGACTTGAGGCGATCCACGATGAGCTATCGCGACCAGAGAACCTGCTTCCGGTAAGCGAAGTTGCACTGAAGTGGGGTTTTACTCACATGGGCCGTTTTGCAGCGTTGTACCGCTCCGCATTTGGCCTGTATCCGTCCGATACAGTCCGGCGAGCGCGAGGGGTCTGCGACTAAGAGGGTTCGCTGTCGTCAACGGCCTCCGTCAGTGGAAAGGCCGTGCCCGGAAGATAGAGCGTGATCGGCCGGATCTCGTACACGGCCGTTGGATTCACCCGACGCAGGTCGCGCGCGGCTTCGATTGCGGCGTCCTCGCTGGTGCAGTCGACGACGTAAAAACCAAGCAGTTGCTCCTTGGTCTCGGCAAAGGGGCCGTCGATCACGACGCCGGCGCCCGGACCGCGCAAGGTGCGGGCTTTTCCGGTCTCGCCGAGCCGCGCCGCCGGCCCGAGGCGGCCTTCCTTGGTCAAGCGGTCATGGACCTTATGCAGGTCCGCCATCAGCGCGGCATCTTCCTCCGGCGTCCAGGACATGACCTCCGTTTCGACGTGATAGGCCAGGATGGCGTAGAGCATCGGTACCTCTCGTTGCTAGATGGCCGGGCAAAGGACGCTTGCGGCAGACTGAATCCGACAAATCGTCGTGGTTGGGCTACCCATTCTGAGCCGCCGCGTCCTTCATTTTTGTGCACGATGGCCGCTCGCGCCTTGTTTTGGCCGCAAGACGGGAATTCAACAAGCAAGTTAAAGTGTAAGCGTGTTCTGAGGTGTCCTTATGGTGGCACTTGCGGAGACAGCTCCTTCTGATCTAGTCGGCGAGCTCACCGCCCACGCGGTGGCCAGCATCGAGACGGCGGACCATTTCTCTTTACCCTTCCCCCATATCGTCTTCCGCGATTTCTTTCCCGCAGATTTTTACCGGGATCTGGTGCGGAGCATTCCCACTGATGGATATGATCCGATCACTGGCACGGGCACCCGCATGGCGCTGCGGCTCTATGGCGAGAACGTAGAGAAGATCGATCCGTCACTGCGACCCGCATGGGCTGCGGTATCGGTCATGTTGACCTCGATGGAGGTCGAGCATGCTGTACGGGACAGACTGCATGACGGGCTCGAAATTCGTGCTCGCGGCGACAAGGTGCCTCGCCCCGATGATTTGAAGCTGGTCGCGAAGCCGGTGCTCTACTGGGACCGGGACGGCTACCAGATCAAGCCGCATCCGGACACGCGCAAAAAGGTTGTAACGATGCAGCTCTATTGCCCGGGCGACAGCAGCCAGGAAGCGCTCGGCACCACGCTTTATCAGGCTTCCCTCAGGGGCCTGTTTCACGTCGGCTCCTATTGCCTCGAGCCTGTGAAAACCATCCCCTTCCTGCCCAACCTCGGCTACGCGTTCGTGGTCCTGAAAGCCTATCACTCGCTGGCAAAGATGAGCTGGCACGGCCGCCCGCCCATCAAGACCGATCGGCCTCGGATATCCATCCTCAACACCTTCTACATGAACGAGGATGTCGGCTTCTGATCTGGGCCGTATACAGCCACGACGGCGCTGCGGCGCTGCTTTCAGAACTGGGCCGGTTGAGCGGGTGGACTGGGCCAATCCGATCGCAGGTTGTTCGGGTTATTCCTGTCGAACAAGTCCTGCCTTAAAATGCCGCTCGGGTAGGCATTGATTGCTGGTGGCATTCTGCGGAGGTCACGGGTTGGCGGCACGATGACGCCGGGCCGAACGACACAATTGGCGGGATAGCCAACGGATTGGCAGTAAATTACGGCGCTCGCGCTTCCAGTGCTCGCAGCCGAGAAACCAACAATCAGCGATGCCGACAAGGCAATCGATCGCTTCATTTTTTGCCTCCGTAGCTTATCCACTCCCGTAGCTGATCCTCGGAAAAATGATCGCAAATGGAGTGCTGCGCTATGCCAAAGCGGCAAATGTCGAACCAAGGATTTCCGCTCCGGGTCCGTTTGCAGAAACCCCAATAGCTACGCCGCCTGCGGATTTGACCGCATGCGAAAGTACATGCAACGCGTTGTTTTATCGTGATTTTTGGTGCTGAGCGCTGGAGCGGGTGAAGGGAATCGAACCCTCGTATTCAGCTTGGAAGGCTGCTGCTCTACCATTGAGCTACACCCGCATATGAACGATCCACTATCACGCCGGAAGGGCTGCCTCAACCACCGTGAGGCGTTACGAACAGCCGGGTTCCGGCCGGTCCGCCTTGCGGCCTTAACAGGCGCGGATCGGCTCCCTATATTGCGTGTCCCATCAACAATGAAAGGAGGTGATCCAGTGTCTTATCTCAAGCGCTGTCACCTCGCTGGGATCGCCCGCTAAGCAGTCCAAAGCTTGGCATCGGGGCGCTCTCAGCCCTGGACCAGCGAGCACGAGAATCGGGCGCGGCGGAAGCGATTCCGCCGCGTCTTTATTATTGCTGGATTGTCGCGCCAGACCACGGAAAGACACCGACGACGCTTTGCGCTCTCGTCAGCGTTCCGGCAATCCGAGCTCGAGCAGCGTCTGCATGGTTTGCTCGCCCATCGCGAGAAAAGCCGGGCTGGCATTCCGAGTTGGCAGTCCGATGTTGAGCGCCGTCGAATCGGGCCTCAACGCCATGGCCTTTGCCATCGCCGTCCTTGCCTCGTCCGGCTGGCCCAGGCGCTGATAGGCTACGGCCAGCAGCATATAGGGGCGTCCCGACGCCGGCGTGATGGCGATCGACCGCTGCAGCCAGGACACCGCTTCCTCGTTGCGGCCCATGAGCAGGGCGGTCCATCCCGCCCCGAGCATCCAGGTCCAGCGCGAAACTTCCGGCGTGTCGAAGCGATCGGCCTGCTTGAATGTTGCCAGTGCGTCCTCGAAGCGCCCCAATTGAAGCTGCGCCAGGCCGATGTGGTAGAGAACGAGCCCGTTCCACGGATCAAAACTCAATGCTTTCGCGCAAGCCACCAGACTTTCAACGAACTCGTTGGTCGCAGTCAGGAAGCGGCAATAGGCTTCCAGCACCGGAATGTAACGTGGCGTCGTCTGCCGCGCGCGCTCCAGCAGCGATCCGGCGTTGCGCTCCGCCGCCGCACGTTCGGCCGGCGCGTACCACGTCATTTGAATCCCGCGCAACTGAAGGGCGGCCAGCGCGATCTGCAGCTCGGTATTGACGGGATCGGCGGCGAGCGCTTTTTCCAGCATGGTCTGCGCGGCGGCAAAACGTTCGCGTGTCGTTCGATTGATCGAGGCTGTGGCTTGCTCGATCGCAACTTTGGCGTCGCCGGTCGCGGCTGGATGGGCGCCGGATTCCAGAAGCGCGTTAAGGCGCCGTGCCAGCGCATGACCTGCTCCCGCGGCGAGCCGCGATTGCTGCAACTGCATGTCCAATTCGGTGGCGTCGACCGAAGCCGTAGCGACCGCCTGGACCTCGCCGGTGTTGGTCTGGATCATGCGTGCCCGCAAGATCCACGATTGCGGGCCTCTCTCCAGTTCGCCATTCAGTACGAAGTCCGACTGTGCCGAGGACGTGGACGTGGGCGCCGCTGCCACTGCGACGGCCCCCGGGGCGACCACGCGGATATTGTCGACCCTGGCCAAGCCATCGGTCAGGCGGTCGGTTACAGCCGCCGCCATGCCGGCCCCTCGGGGGTCGTTGCTCGCATCGACGATCGGCGTTAGCGCAATGGTCGGCGGCGACCGCTTGAACATGAGATCAGGACGGAAGGTCGGAGCGGCCACCGCAAACCCGACAATCACGCAGAGGGCCGCTGCGGCGGCCGCAGCCACCGGCCGGCGTAGGCCGAATAGTCGCCGCGGTGTTGTAATCTCGTTCGCGGGTTCCGCGCTTGCGATTGGCTCGGCGCTTGCCTGCACGGCAACGGCAGGTGCTGGCGGTTTAACCGACACCTCGGCGGCGAACAGGTAGCCGCGGCCGGACACGAGCTTGATCGTCTGGCGCCGGTCATCGCCCAGCGCGGTGCGAATCTCGCGGATGCATTGGAACAGGCTGTCTTCGCCGACATGGACGTTCGGCCAGACCGCCTCCATCAGCTCTTCTTTGCTCAGGACCCGGCCTGCATTGGCGGCGAATAGCTGCAGCATCTCAAGCGCTTTCGGCCTGAGCTTGATCGCCTCGCCATCCGGACCGCGCAACTCGGCGCGCTCCCGATCGAGCTCAAATCCGGCAAAACGAAACACCCAGCCCCCGAAACTGCTTCAACCCGCCGGAAATGTCGGAAGATCCGTGCTGTGGCGGCTCATTCAGAAAATATCAGAAAAACTTCAGAATGCCACGGGCCCCGCATCAGGACACCTGACCGCCATCATGGGACCAATGCGCCCCGCCTTTTCGGTTGCCGTGGGGCTGCGCGCCGGCGGGCGGGCGGGGCGAGACGGTGTTCCGGAAAAGTATGGGATCGGTTCGGGGCCCCCCGGGTACCGGCACACCGATCTCGCCCCGTTTTGAGACAACGACGTTTTTCATTCCTTTTGGACGACGAGACCCCTGTGCTCAGCTTTACGACCGACGACATCGATCCCGAGCATCGCTTCGATCACTGGCGCGAGGTGCGCGGAAAGGGCCTGTTCGGTGTCACGATCGAGCTGCCGGCCGAGCGCCGCGCCGACTTTCAGGGGCGATTTTCCGCTGATGATATCGGAGGCGCGATCGTCTCGCGGATGCATGCCTCGTCCTATCGGGTCAGCCGGACCAGCGGCGATATCGCGCGCACGCCGGCCGACAGCCTGTGCATTGCGTGGCAGACGCGCGGGGCCGGCTGGATGGATGTCGGCCGGGGGCGGGGGCATCGTGTGGCCGACGGCGACATCGTCATCAACCATTCCGACACTCCCTTCGAGGGGACGCCCGAGCGTTCGGACGGTTTCGACTTCCTGATGCTGAAGATCCGCTTAAGTGGCGATCTTCTGCTGGGCGCGCCGGCTCATGATCTTTTCGCGGCGACGCTGTTGCAGAAGAGTCCTTTCTTCAGGGCACTCTCCGCGCTGTTTCATGCGTTGACGCAGGAGCCGCGCGATGTCGTCGATCCGTCGGCAGAGATCACGCATGTCGCAAGATTGGCCATGCTGGCGCGGGGCCGTCTTTTGCCTGGAATGCCCGAGTGTCGCGCGGCGCTGCGTTCGGGCTTCTACTATGCCTCGCGCGACATTCTCGTCCGCAATCTCCACCAGCCGGGCTTGTCGCCCGCGGCCGTCGCGCAAGAGCTCGGAATATCGCTGCGGCAGGTTCATGTGTTGTTCGAGCCGACGGGGCTCTCATTTTCGCGCACGCTGACGGCCCTGCGGGTGCGCAAAGCTGGCGAACTGCTGGCAATGGCGCCGTCACGGCCCGTCGCGGATGTCGCCTATGCCTGTGGTTTCGATAGCCTTGCAACATTTTATCGCGCCTTCCGAAACTACTACGGCATGACGCCGCGCGACATGCGCATTCACGCGAATTGCGAGTGAGAGGCTGTGGCCGCTTGGCTGCAGCCGCGCAGAGTCATGGGGACGCTTGCCGGTCAAAATCGAGGGCGTGCGCGCATTGAGAAGACAGCCTGTTACCGCTTCTGTAAACGCGGGCAGGCATTTGGATTTTCGGATCATTCCCGAAAGAGGAATGGCCGGGCCGTTCAGGGAGCTCTTTTCGCTTGCTGACCATCAGGGTTTTCATCACCAAAATATTTTTAAAGTCTACGCTTGCGGCAGGCATCGGGGGTTTTCAATGGCGATCGACGCCGCTTCGCAACTTCGCCTGGCGCGTCGTCGGTTGCACTTGAACTGCTGTCCTTCCTCGGAGTCCGGCCGCTCGGCAATCCATGTGCGCCAGGTGCGCTCCGTAAATTGATCGGAAAGGAAGGCCAGTGTATCACGCTGCGCGAGATCTGAGCGCAGGGAAGAGAAATGGCGGCAGGGGATTTGGACGTTCTGATTCGGTCGATGGCAAAGAAGCAGGCCAAGGCGATCACTGATGCCGCCAGGAAGCAGCATGGCCGTCTGATGGGAATGGCCGTCAAGGCCAAGGACAAAGAGACCAAGGAACGCCATAAACACCTCGCCAAGAACACGCTCGCGTCGGCAGCGGCGGCGGCGAGAAGGCTGCAAATCACGGCGGAGAATGTGGCCGACAGCTATGCGCGATCGATGAAGAAGGCCGCCGAAGAAAAGCCGCCGGCGGCAAAGCCGGTCAAGGCGGCTAAGCCGGCCAAAAAGAAAAAGGGCTGACTTCGGACCCATCGCGGACGTCGCGAACTCGCGCTGGTCCTGCGAGCCCGGGGCGGCGTCCGATCGGCGGATGGCGCCAAGGAATACCCGGCGAACACAGAATACTTAAATATTTCAATCGGTTGTGCGCGAGTTGGCCGTCTTTGAGGCCGGGCACGACAACCGATACCTGCCAAATCGTCTGATATCAGCAAATCTTTACTTGAATTAAAACACGAACGTTCGTACTCGAACGGTTACGGAGCGCCAGTTGTCCAGGACACGCAAAATCACGACCGACGATATCCTCGATGCCGCGGAGCGGGTGGTTATCCGTCTCGGGGCCGCGGGGCTCTCGATCGATGCGGTGGCCCAGGAAGCTGGCGTCAGCAAGTCGCGGGTCGTCTACGACCATAGGTCCAAGAGCGCGCTGCTGGAGGCGTTGATCGACCGCCGCGTCAAGGTAGAGCTTGAGCGCATCGAAGCGAGCGTGGCGGAGAACGCCGGCGCGCCGCATCCCGAACTGTTCGGCCGGATCGCGGTGGCCGAGCGAATTCCCGACGATCGGGACAAGGCGGTCGCGCTCGCGATCAGTGCCTCGATGTCGAGCGAGGAGAAGATCCAGGAGCAGATGCGCGACTGGACCCTGGCCGACCTGCGCGCGATGGCCGCGGGCCTGCGGCCGAAAGCGGCGCTGATGGCCTACCTGGCGCTGACCGGCTTTTACTGCACCGAACTCTTCGGCTTCCACCAGTGGGACGCAGCCGAGCGATCCGAAATCCTGGCGGGCATCAGGACGATTTACACGTCCTATCCCGACGAAAGCTGATGCCGCCGACAACTGGCTGACACTCAAGGAAATCAAGACATGTACAGCAGCAGACCTCTGCCGCGCGTGAGGACTTATCTGGCAGCGGCGGCGTTCCTTGCGCTAACGATCGGTGGGGTTGCCGCGCAGCAAGGCGCGGAACTGCCGCCGCCTGCGGTCAGCGTGATCGAACTCAAGGCGCATCCCGTTCCGGTCGTGAACGAGCTTCCGGGCCGCATCGCTGCGACGCGCATCTCCGAGGTTCGCGCGCGTGTCTCCGGAATCCTTCAGGCGCGCGTGTTCACGCAGGGCACTCCGGTCAAGGAAGGCGACGTCCTGTACCGCATCGATCCGAAGCTGTTCCAGGTGCGCGTGGCGAGCGCCGAAGCCTCGCTGCGGCGCGCCAAGGCCGTTCAGCAAAATGCGAAACAGCAGTTCGAGCGCCAGAAGACCCTTCACGACCGCGACGCCACCAGCGGCGTGAACCTGGATGCGGCAACTGCGACCCTTGCCCAGGCCGATGCCGACGTCGCATTGGCCGAAGCCGCGCTCGCCGAGGCGAAGATCAATCTCGATTACACCGAGGTTCGCGCGCCCATCAGCGGCATCATCGGCGGCGCCCTGGTCACCGAGGGCGCGCTCGTCACCGCCGATGGAACGCAGAATCTGGCACTGATCCAGCAGGTGGATTCCGTCTATGTCGACTTCACGCAGTCGGCGCAAGACCTGCTCACGCTCAAGCGCGCCGTTGAGGAAGGCAAGCTCGCCAGCCCGGCGCCGGGAGAGGCTCGGGTCGAACTCGTTTTCGACGACGGCGGCCTCTATGCGGAAGCGGGGCGATTGCTGTTCGCCAGCGCCAGCGTCGATTCCACCACCGGGCAGGTCACTCTGCGCGCCGAATTCCCGAACCCGAAACACGACCTGTTACCGGGCATGTATGTTCGCGTGCGCATTGCGCAGGCGGTTCGCGAGGGCGCCATCACCATACCTCAGCGTGCCGTGACCCGGGCACGCGACGGCAGGGCGCAGGTCTACCTCCTATCGGAAGGCGGGATTGCGGAGACGCGTGACGTCGAGCTTGGACAGGCACTCGGTTCGGAATGGATCGTCGAGTCCGGCCTGAAGGAAGGCGAGCGCGTCGTCGTCGATGGCGTGCAGAAGGTGCGGGTGGGCGGCAAGGTTGTCCCGGAGCCATGGAAGCCTGCCGATCGGGAAGCAGAAATCTCCGCCGACCAGCCGACCAGCCGGGCGAGGTGATCCGATGGCTCAGTTTTTCATCAGGCGGCCGGTCCTTGCCTGGGTCTTCGCCCTGTTCATCTGCATTGCCGGTGTCATCGCGATTCCGCTGCTGCCGGTCGCGCAGTACCCCAAGGTCGCGCCGCCGCAACTGACGATTTCGACGTCGTATCCAGGGGCCTCGCCGCAGGAAATCTATCAGGGCGTCACGCGCCTGATCGAGGAGGAACTGAATGGCGCCGCCAGATTGATGTATTTCGAATCGACGTCGGACACGTCTGGCTCGATCAGCATCAACGTATCTTTCGAGGCCGGCACCAGCATCGAGCAGGCGTCGGTCGACGTGCAGAACAGGCTGCGGCGAATTCAATCGCGACTGCCGGCGGCGGTGGCCGCGCAGGGCGTGACCGTGGAAGAGGCTTCGGCCGGCTTCCTCATGATCGTGTCGCTCACGTCCACCGATGGCAAGCTCGATGAAGTCGCGCTCGGCGACTACTTCAGTCGCAACGTGCTTGGCGAACTGCGCCGTCTTGGCGGAGTGGGGCGCGCGCAGTTGTTTGCCGCTCAGCGCGCGATGCGCGTCTGGATCGATCCGGACAAGATGGTCGGCCTCGGGCTGACCGCCGCCGACATCAACGGCGCAATCATGGCGCAGAACGCGCAGGTCGCGGCCGGGCAGATCGGCGCATCGCCCAATCCGGTCACCACCGACCTGACGGCGACCGTTCTCGTCAAGGGACAGCTCGTCAATACCAAAGAATTCGGCAACATCGTGCTGCGGGCAAACCCTGATGGCAGTACGGTTCGGCTCAAGGATGTTGCCCGCCTCGAGCTCGGCGCGGAGAACTACAACTTCTCCAGCCGCCTGAACGGTCAGCCGAGCGCCGCTGTGGGCATCCAGCTTTCCGCAACCGGCAACGCAGTCGCGACGTCGCGTGCGGTCCAGGCGAAGATGGAGGAATTGTCGCGGTTCTTCCCGCAGGGCGTGAAATATTCGGTGCCGTACGACACCAGTCCCTTCGTGTCTGCCTCGATCAAGAAGGTCCTGGAGACGCTGCTCGAAGCGGTCGTGCTCGTCTTCGTGGTGATGTTCGTCTTCCTGCAGAACTTCCGCTACACGCTGATCCCGACGCTGGTGGTGCCGATCGCATTGCTCGGCACCGGCGCGGTCATGCTGGCGGCGGGCTTTTCGATCAACGTCCTGACCATGTTCGCGATGGTGCTGGCGATCGGCATCCTCGTCGATGACGCCATCGTCGTCGTCGAGAACGTCGAGCGCGTCATGGCGGAGGAGGGGCTTTCACCGAAGGACGCCACCACGAAGGCCATGAAACAGATCACGGGCGCCATCCTCGGGATCACGCTCGTTCTGTCTTCCGTCTTCATCCCGATGGCGTTCTTCCCTGGTTCGACAGGCATCATCTATCGCCAGTTCAGCCTGACCATGGTGGTTTCGATCCTGTTCTCGGCATTTCTGGCGCTGTCGCTGACCCCGGCGCTTTGCGCGACGTTCCTCAAACCGATCAAGCCTGGTCATCATGAGAAGAAGGGGATTGGTGGCTGGTTCAATCGCAAATTCGAAGCATTGACCGATCGCTACACCGACGCTGCCGGCGGCATCGTGCGGCGGGCCGGGCGCATGATGGTGATCTATCTCGCTTTGGTCATTGGCCTCGGTTACTTCTTCGTCAGCCTCCCCACCGCCTTCCTCCCGAACGAGGATCAGGGCTTTCTGGTCGTTGATATCCAGGGCCCGCCCGAAGCCAGCGCCAACCGGACACTGGCGTCGATCAAGCAGATCGAGGAGATTTTCAAGACGGAGCCTGCCGTGCGCGATATCGTGGCCATTCAGGGCTTCAGCTTCTCGGGCAACGGCGCCAACGCCGCCTTGATGTTCGTCACCCTCAAGGACTGGAGCGAGCGCGGCGCGGGCCAATCCGCCCAGGCGATCGCCGATCGCGCCAACGGGCAATTGTTTGCGTTGAAGGACGCCACCAGCTTCGCGCTTTCGCCGCCCCCGATCGACGGCTTCGGCACGACAGGCGGCTTCGTCTTCCGTCTTCAGGATCGCAATGGCCTCGGTCAGGCGGCGCTCACGGACGCGGCGGCCGAGCTGATGGAGAAGGCCGGCAAGAGCCCGGTGCTCGCGGGCCTTCGCATTGAAGGGTTGTCGGATGCGGCGCAGGTTCTTCTTGTTATTGATCGCGAGAAGGCCAACACCTTCGGCGTGACCTTCGCCGACATCAACAACACGATCACGGCTAACCTCGGATCGTCCTACATCAACGACTTTCCGAACGCCGGCCGTATGCAGCGGGTCATCATCCAGGCGCGGGATCACGGCCGCCTGCGGGTGGAGGATCTCTTGAAGCTCAACGTCCGCAATGCGGGCGGCGGCATGGTGCCTTTGTCCTCGTTTGCCATGGCCCAGTGGCAGAAGGGATCGCCGCAGATCGTTGGCTACAACGGCTACCCCACGGTGCGCATCGCGGGCGAGCCGGCTCCAGGCAATTCGTCGGGCGCGGCGATCGCCGAGATGGAGCGCCTCGCTTCGGAGCTGCCGAACGGTATCGGCTCCGAATGGACCGGTCAGTCGCTGGAAGAGATCAAATCGGGATCGCAGGCGCCGATCCTGTTCGGCCTCAGCATCCTCTTCGTCTTCCTGCTGCTCGCCGGCCTCTATGAAAGTTGGTCGATCCCGCTCTCGGTCATGCTCGTCGTGCCGCTCGGCGTGATCGGCTGCGTCCTGGCCGTGATGCTCCGGGGAATGCCAAACGACCTCTACTTCAAGGTCGGACTGATCGCGATCATCGGCCTGTCGGCAAAGAACGCCATCCTGATCGTGGAGTTCGCCAAGGACTACTACGCGGAAGGCAGATCGCTGGCTGATGCCGCGGTCGACGCCGCTCGTGTCCGGTTCCGGCCGATCATCATGACGTCGCTCGCCTTCACGCTCGGCGTGGTGCCGCTCGCCATCGCATCAGGCGCCAGCGCGGCCAGCCAGAACGCCATCGGCACCGGCGTTCTCGGCGGCATGATCTCCGCGACGGTTCTCGCGATCTTCTTCGTCCCGGCCTTCTTCGTGTTCGTTCTGCGGCTGCTGCGGACCAGAAGGCCGGCCGCGAACGACGACGCGGTAGCCGAAGCTCCGCTTGCGAAGCCTTCCGAAGCGTAGCGGTCAGCGCGGTGCAACTTCATTTCAGCCGTAACCATTCGGTCGCCGTTCGAAGCCGAAGCGTAGCGACGCTTCGCCAAAGTCCTCCGTGAGTCGGCCGGGCCTTCTCGAGGCGAGAAGGTCCCACCGCGCCGATCGTTCACGCTGGAGGATCACATGAAAGTTCTCATCGCCTGCACGCCCGCAACCGGCCATCTCAATCCGCTGCTGGCGGTGGCCCATGGCCTTATCGACGAACGACACGATGTTACATTCCTGACCGGCAGCGCGCTGCGGCCGCGGGTAGAGGCAATCGGTGCGAAATTCCGGGCGCTTCCCGCCGACGCTGACCTCGATCTCCGGGACATGGATGCGGCCGTGCCGGAGCTCAAGAATGTCGAGCCGGGGCTGCAATGGTTGAGCATCGCCCTTCAGCGCTTTTTTGTCGACACCATGCCAGCGCAACTTGCCGGTTTGCGGCAGCTGGTGCACGAAATCCAGGCCGATGTCGTCGTGGCCGACGACATGTTCTTTGGTGTGCTTCCGATGCTGCTCGGTCCGCGGGCAAGCCGTCCTCCCGTGGTGCTATGCGGAACCTCGATCCTGCACGCCACTCGTGAGGACGGTGCGCCTCTCTTCCTTGGACTGCCACCTGCAGCCACACAGGCCGATCGTGACAGCTATGCCGTCATCGCCAAGGAGTATGACAGCGTGGTCAACGAGCCCGCGACGCGCCGCATAAATGAGCTCTTGGCCGGACTGGGCGTCGGGTTGTTGTCCGTGCCTCTCTTCGAGTCCGTCGTCGTGCTGGCCGATGCCTATCTGCAACTGTCGGTGCCGAGCTTCGAGTTTCCGCGAAAGCTGCCACCCACGGTCCATTTCGTCGGTACGCCTCCGATCATTCCGAATCAGGCGCCGGTGCCGTCATGGGCCGGTGAACTCGACCGCTCGCGCAAGGTGGTGCTGGTCACGCAGGGAACGTTCGCCAATTTCGATTTCGGGCTTCTCGTCGCACCGACGCTCAAAGCCCTTGCGGACGAGCCGGATCTGCTCGTGGTGGTGACCACCGGCGGTCGTCCCGTCGACACGATCCCCGGTGCGATTCCCTCCAACGCCCGCGTGGCCAGCTACCTGCCGTTCGAGTGGATCCTGCGCAAGGCGGATGTGTTCGTCACCAATGGCGGCTATGGCAGCGTCAATCAGGCCATGAGCTATGGAATCCCGATCGTGGGCGCCGGGCTGACCGAGGACAAGGCCGATGTGAACGCACGCATCGCGTGGTCCGGCGTCGGTATCAATCTGGCGACCAATCAGCCGGATCCGAAGGCCCTGCGCGAGGCGGTCCGGGCCGTGCTCGAACAGCCGGGCTACCGCACGCGGGCCGCGTCGATGGCCGCTGAGTTCGACAAGCGCGATACGCGATCGCTGATCGTCCGCATCATCAACGAAGCGGCGACCGGAAGGAAAGCGCCCGCGCGTCGCAAGGCCGCGGCTGCGTAACTTCGCGCCGCATCCGTTCGATATCGCTCGGGGGGTGCTCGCGAATGTGACGTGAGTTGCCCTCCGCTGACTCAATCCTATTTCAGCCGTAACCATTCTCTCGCCGTTCGAAGTCGAAGCGTAGCGATGCTTCGCCAGAGTCCTCCTTGAGCCGGCCGGGCCTTCTCAAGGCGAGATGGTCTTCCGCGCCGATGTTCATGCTGGAGGATCACAATGAAAGTTCTCATCGCTTCGACGCCTGCAACCGGCCATCTCAATCCGCTGCTTGCAGTCGCCCGCGGCCTCATCGACGAGCAACACGAGGTTACATTCCTGACCGGCAGCGTGCTGCGGCCGCGGGTAGAGGCCATCGGTGCCGGCTTCCGGGCGCTTCCCGCCGGTGCCGACTTCGATCTGCGCGTGATGGATGAGGTCGTTCCCGAGCTCAAGACTATCGCGCCGGGACCGCAATGGCTTCGCATCGCCATGGAACGGCTGTTCGTGGACGCCATACCGGCGCAACATGCCGGATTGCAGCTCGCGTTGCGCGACGTCCGGCCCGACGTCGTCGTGGGCGATGACATGATCTTCGGCGTGCTTCCGATGCTGCTCGGTCAGCGGGCAAACCGGCCTCCCGTCGTTCTCTGCGGGACTTCGATCCTGCACTGGACCCGCGATGATGGCGCGCCACTGTTTCTTGGGCTGCCGCCCGCTGCCACCCAGGCTGACCGCGACAAGTATGCCGTCATCGCGCAGGAATTCGACGGGATCGTCAACGAGCCCGTGGCGGAGCGCCTGAACGGTGTATTGGCGAAGTTTGGCGTGGGGCCGCTGTCCATGCCGATGTTCGAATCCGTTGTCGCGCTCGCCGATGCCTATCTGCAATTGTCGGTGCCGAGCTTCGAGTTCCCGCGCAAGCTCCCGCCCACGGTTCATTTCGTGGGTACGCCTCCGATCATCCCGAACCAGGCGCCGGTGCCGCCGTGGGCCGCCGACCTCGATGGCTCGCGTAAGGTGGTGCTGGTCACGCAGGGGACGGTCGCAAATCACAATTTCGGTCTTCTCGTCGCGCCGACCCTCCAGGCCCTTGCGAACGAGCCGGATCTGCTGGTGGTGGCGACCACCGGCGGTCGTCCGGTCGATACGATTCCCGGCCCGATTCCGTCCAATGCCCGCGTCGCCAGCTACCTGCCGTTCGAGTGGATCCTGCGCAAGGCGGATGTGTTCGTCACCAATGGCGGCTACGGCAGCGTCAATCAGGCCATGAGCTATGGAATTCCGATCGTCAGCGCCGGGCTGACCGAAGACAAGGCCGATGTGAACGCGCGCGTCGCGTGGTCCGGCGTCGGCATCAACCTGGCGACCAATCAGCCGGATCCGCGGGTTCTGCGCGAGGCGGTTCGGACCGTGCT
The DNA here is from genome assembly GCF_059512385.1 of Bradyrhizobium sp. Crot121. Classification (NCBI taxonomy): domain Bacteria; kingdom Pseudomonadati; phylum Pseudomonadota; class Alphaproteobacteria; order Hyphomicrobiales; family Nitrobacteraceae; genus Bradyrhizobium; species Bradyrhizobium sp. Crot121. Next base: position 74,615 of record NZ_JCAMOR010000031.1, read on the forward strand.
CGAAAAGCCAGGCTACCGCATGCGGGCCGCGTCGTTGGCCGATGAGTTCGCCAAGCGGGATACGCGAGCGCTGATCGTTCGCATCATCAACGAAGCGGCGACGGGGAAAAAAGCGCCCGCGCGCCGCAACGCCGCAGCGGCCTAACTTCGCATCCGTGGATATCGCCGCGAGGGATCAGCGCCGATCGTTGATCCCTCGCTATCGCGCGGAAACCATCTGGCTGCGAATGTCCTGCGCGGTCTTCTTCAGCGGGATCAGGTATTTCTTCTTGGCGGCGGCCTCGCTCATCGTGCCCGAGATCATGTTGATACTGATGGCGGCGACGACTGCGCCGATCTGGTCGCGGAGCGGCACCGCGATGCCGCAGATGGCCGGGTCAAGTTCGCCATCGACCCAGGCGTAGCCTTCTTTCTCGACGCGGCCGAGGATCGCGCCGATCCGCTGCGGATCGGTCTCCGTGCGCGGTGTCACCGGCTTGAAGTCGCCGCTCGCAAGATAGGCGGCGCGTTTCTCCGGTGGAAGCGCTGCGAGCAGCACCCGGCCGAGCGAGACGAGATGCGCGGGCAGGCGACTGCCGATGCCGAGATTGGTGGACAGAATCCGCCGCGCAGGCAGCCGCAGCGCATAGACGATCTCGCGTTCGTCGAGCACCGCCAGCGCGCAGGATTCGCCGATCTCGTTGCGCAGATCCTCCAGCGCGCGCTGGGCGTAGCCCCAATAGGGCAGCGCGTTGAGATACGACAGGCCTAATCCCAATGCCCGCGGCTTGAGCGAGAAATAGCGGCCGTCGGAGGCGCAGTAGTTCAACGTGACGAGCGTCGCCAGGATCCGCCGCGCGGTCGCACGGCTGAGGTCGGCGATCTGCGCGGCTTCGGCGAGCGTGTGGCGGCCCGGAGGTTTTCCGAGCGCTTCGACGATCGAAAAGCCGCGCGCGATCGAGCGCACGAATTCATCACTGTCCTTGCTCATGGCGCATGCGTGGTTGGCCCTTGCCAGGTCCGGCCGGGTGGTTTAGTGGTGGTTCGTATAACGAACGAACAGTTCGCCAGGCGAACAATTAGGGGAGTGGAGCGGATGGCGCAAGCCTCAAGCTCGCAAAGCGCAGACTTCGAGACCGATTTCTGGAAGGACGCGACATCGCGAAAGGTCTGGGACGAGATCGTGCCCGGCGAGCCGCGCAAGACCTTGCCGTACAAGCTGACACAGGAGGCGATCGCTCTGTTCTGCAAGGCCGTCGGCGAGACCAATCCGCTCTATCTCGACGAGGCCGCGGCGAAGGCCGGCCCTTACGGCGGCCTGGTCGCACCGCCTTCGATCCACATCCTCTTGATGTTCGCCTGCACGCCCACCGACGACTGGATGCGAAGCCCGGGCACCGTGAATGCCGGGCAGTCATGGAGCTACAACATTCCGGCACGGCCGGGTGACACCATCACGTTGCAGGCGCGCGCGCTCGACAAGTTCATCCGGCGCGAGCGGCTGTTCGTCGTGCACGACAACGTCTTCTTCAATCAGCATGGCGACGTGATCTGTTCGGGTCGCGGTCAGACCATTCGTCCGATGTGAGGAGCGGCAAGCGATGACAGTCAGTTTCGATCAGCTCAAGGCCGGCGACGGCATCGAGGGTCCGAGGTTCGCGGTGTCGCGGGAGTCGATCCGGTTATTCTGCGACGGCTCGCTCGATTACAATCCGCTGCACCTCGACGACGAATATATGAAGGGCAATTTCGGCAAGACCAATTTCGGCGGCATCATCATGCATGGCATGAACAATTTCGGCCTGCTCACGCGCATGCTGACCGATTGGGCAACGCCGCCGAGCGCTATTCATCGTCGCCTCGAGACCCGCTGGCTCAAGCCGGTGCGGCCCGGCGATACGATCCAGCCCACCGGCGTCATCAAATCCAAACAGGTCACGACCAAATCCCGCTGGGTACTCATCGATGTCATGGTGAAGAACCAGAATGGCGAGCAGGTCGCCATCGGCGAAGCCATGGTGGAGTTTCCGGTCGCAACCGCGGCAGCCTGATGCCGGCGGCTTGCGCGAATGCGCGCGAGGATAGGACGATGAGAAGGCTGGTCGCGATCGCTTGCTCACTGCTTTTCCTTGGCCCTGCGCCGATGGCATCGGCGCAGGATCTGCCAAGGTCGATCAAGATCGTCGTGCCGTTCCCGGCGGGAGGGACGACCGACATTCTCGCGCGCTATGTGGCGCAATCGCTCGAGATCAGGCACGGCATCACCGTGGTCGTCGATAACCGCGCCGGGGCATCGGGCGTGATCGGCTCGCAGTCGGTCGCGGCGGCGCCGCCCGACGGCAGCGTGCTTTTGCTCACCGCGACACATCACGTCATCAACCCGAGCCTGCGGAAGAGTTTGCCTTACGATACCCGCACCGCATTCTCGACCGTCGCCGTCATCGCGACCGCGCCAAATGCATTGGTGGTCGGTCGGGATTTCGCGGCCAAAAACGTCGGCGAATTGATCGCGATGGCGAAGGCGCAGCCGGGCAAGCTGTCATTTGCTTCCTCCGGCGTAGGCGGCGCCAATCACCTCTCGGGCGAATTGTTCAAGCAGATGGCGGGCGTCGATATCGTGCACGTTCCCTACAAAGGAGCGGCCCCCGCGATGAACGATCTGATCGGCGGCCATGTGCCGATCATGTTCGACACGTTGCCGACGGTGATCCCTGGAGCTGCGGCCGGAACGCTGCGCGTGCTCGCGGTGACGGGCCGGGAGCGCGCGGCGACGCTGCCGGACGTGCCGACGCTCGATGAAGCAGGCCTGAAGGGTTTCGAGGCCACGGCCTGGTTCGGCCTCTACATGCCGCAAGCGGGCGAATCCGCCGTCTACAGGCTGGTGACCGTGATCCGGGATGTGCTTGCCGATCCCGCCATCAAGGAGAAGTTCGCAAGCCAGGGCGTCGAGCCGGGCAAACTGTTCGGCAGCGAATTCGCAAAATTCGTTGATGCCGAAATCACGAAATGGGGTCGCGTGGTTGCGGCCGCCAATCTGCAGCCGGAATAGTCAAACCCGCGGCGAGACCGTGCCACGTCCGCCGCGACCCTGCTCGCACGTCAAGGCCTGCACCGGCCTCCCGGCCTTGTGTCAGCCGATCCCGCCGCACGCGTCCTCTGCTTTCAAGCTATTGAAAATACACGAAAAATTTATCACGGGACGCGGATCGCGCTGGTCGCCTAAAGATAGGCGGATAGCTTCATGCCGAGAGCGCAGTACTCGCCGTTGGAAAATAGTGTATCCGCTGTTCGACAGCGCGGCCGGACCTCTGTTCCCGCGCCACAAGAGCATAAGTTTCTGCGGAGGAAGTTTTCATGTCGGCTCTGCCACTCTCGGGCATCAAGATTCTCGACCTGACGCGTGTGCTCGCGGGTCCCTTGTCGGCGCAGATGCTGGGCGATCTCGGCGCCGAGGTGATCAAGATCGAGCGTCCCGGCACCGGCGACGACGCGCGTGCCTTCGGTCCCCCTTATCTGGAGGACCCCGATGGCAAGGAGAACAACAACAACTCGTTCTATCTCTGCGCCAACCGCAACAAGAAGTCGGTCACGGTCAATATCGCCAGACCGGAAGGGCAGGAGATCATCCGTGAGCTCGCCAAAGGCGTCGACGTGATGATGGAGAACTACAAGGTCGGCGATCTCAAGCGCTACGGGCTCGATTACGAATCGATCAAGAAGATCAACCCGCGCATCATCTATTGCTCGGTGACCGGCTTCGGCCAGACCGGCCCCTATGCGCCGCGCGCCGGCTATGACGCGATCTTCCAGGCGATGGGCGGGCTGATGAGCGTCACCGGCCATATGGATGGCGAGCCCGGCGCCGGCCCCATGAAAGTCGGCCCCTCCATCGTCGACTACATGACCGGCATGAACACTTCGATCGGAATCCTGTCCGCGCTCTACCATCGTGATGCCAGGGGCGGGGAGGGGCAGCATGTCGACGTCTGCCTGTTCGACACCGTGATCGCCTCGCTCTCGCACTACGCGCAGATCTATCTCGTCAACGGCAAGACGCCGCCGCGCCGCGGCACCTGGGGCAATGGCGGCATGCCGGCCGGCGTGTTCCGTTGCACCGACGGTGAACTGATGCTGGTGGTCGGCAACGACGCGCAATTCGAGCGCACCTGCGCCGTGCTCGGCGAGCCCGAGCTCGCCAAGGACCCGCGCTTTATCAAGAACAACAACCGCGTCGTGCACGGCAAAGAGATCATGGCGATCTTCGCGGGCCTGTTCCTCAAGAAGCCGGTCGCCTACTGGTTGGAACAGCTGGAGAAGGCCGGCGTGCCGTCCGGCCCCGTCAACGATTTCGCGCAGATGTTTGCCGACGAGCATGTCCGCTCGCGCGGCATGGAGGTCAAGGTTGACCATCCCTTCGAGCATTCGCTGTCGCTGATCCGCAACGCGCTGACGTTCTCAGGCACGCCGATCAAGGACTACCGCGCACCGCCGCTGCTCGGCGCGAACACCAAGGAAGTGCTGTCGGGCAAGCTCGGCTATGACGAAGCCAGGATCGAGGGCTTGAAGGCGAAGGGGATCGTTTAGGCGTTACGGCAGAGCGTAGCCCGGCTGGAGCGAAGCGCAACCTGGGATCTGTCGGGCATCGCGCAGGCTTTCCCCGGGTTACGCTTCGCTCCACCCGGGCTACGGCCGCTGGGAGCGGTGCGCGCCCGTTGCTGGCCTAGGCAAACGTCATATTGTGCCGCGAAATTGAAAGACAGATTTCGTCGAAGGGTATCTAATTAGCCGCCTTTGTATCTGTAATTGTGAGGGGAGAATGACCGATGCAGCTCGCTCGCTCCGCTTTACCTTTACTTGCGGCGCTTCTTGCAAGTCCAGCCATTGCGCAATCGTTTCCGCCAGGATCTGCGGTTTATAACTGGCACTATACTTGTCCCACCAACAATCCCGACGGCACCTGCCGGTTTTCGATTTTGGCGGCCAACTACGCAGGGAATAACGTCGCCGACGTTCAGGCCGTGCTGGCCTATCAAACGGTCGGAGCGCAGCAGATTCCGTTCTACCATTTCCGGATCACGTTCATGGGCAACAAGAAACCGGATCTGGTGATGATCCAGGCCAACGCCGCGGTTGCGTTTGCAGCGTACGGCATGGCCCAGGCCAGTGGCACGGGTCCGATCGCGTCTGAGACTGCCTCTGTGTTGAACTAGCTGATAGCAGCTAGCGCGCGTCGCGTGCGAGCATGCGCGCCGGCGCCTTGCTCGCGGCATCACCCGTCGTCAGCGCCATCGCTGCGACCGAGACGACGCGCTCGATGATCCCTTCGACATCGTCGACGTCGCATTTGCCTTCCGACAGCTTCGTCAGCCGCTCGCTGTCGCGCACGGTCTGCTGCGCCATGGCGAGCGCGAAGTGCAGGCCCCAATAGAGTTCGACATCGCTGTGTCCGGGGAGCGACTGCCGCATCGCCGCAATGAACTTGCGCAAATGATCGATCTCGCGGTTCCGGATGCGGCGGATCGGCGGCACTGACTCGATCGAGACCCGTATCATGAAACGTGCTGCGGTCGAGCGCTGGTTCTCCGGGCCCAGACAGCCGCGCAAGGTCGGGCCGACGAGGGCGCGCAGTATCGCGTCGATCGAGGCGCGCCCATCGCCTGCTTCCTCGGCAGCCTGCAACAGCCTGAGCCGTTCGCGGTTGAGCTGGATGCTGCGGGTGACGAACAGTTCCGCGATCAATTCATCCTTAGAGCCGAAGTGATAGTTCACCGCGGCGAGGTTGACGTTCGCCTCCGCGACAATGTCGCGCAGCGTGACGTCGCCGAAGCCGCGGTCGGCATAGAGCCGCTCGGCGGCGGCGAGGATGGCGGTACGGGTCTGGTCGCTGGCCATTTGGATCACCCCCGTCGAGGGAGTTGCATTTCAAACATTTGTATGAAACTATCGTTTGAAGGCTGGAAAATGTCAATCCGCTGATATGCGCGATGGCGTTCTGGCACGCCACAGTCGTTGTCATCCGCGGTCGGGCCTTGCGGCGCGCGGGCGGCGGGAAGACAGTGCGGGCCAAAGTCTAGGAAACGAGGAGCGTCCCATGGATTTCACGATGTCGGACAAGCAGAGGGAATGGCTGAACCGCGTGCAGTCGTTCATGACCACGCATGTTCGCCCGGCGGTGCCGATCTACAGGAAGCAGGACGAGGAGGGGCCGCGCTGGAAGGTGATCCCGATCCTCGAGGAGCTGAAGAAGAAGGCCAAGGCCGAGGGTCTCTGGAACATGTTCCTGCCGCCGTCCTCGCATGATGACGACGAATTTCACGGCGCGGGATTGACCAATCTCGAATACGCGCTGCTCTCCGAAGAGATGGGCCACATCACCTGGGCGTCCGAAGTCTTCAACTGCTCGGCGCCCGATACCGGCAACACGGAAGTGCTGTTCCGCTATGGCACCAAGGAGCAGAAGCGGCAGTGGCTGCGGCCGCTGCTCGACGGCGAGATCCGCTCCGCCTTCCTGATGACGGAGCCCGCGGTGGCTTCGTCCGATGCCACCAACATCGAGACCCGCATCGAGCGCGACGGCGATCACTATGTGATCAACGGCCGCAAATGGTGGTCGTCGGGCGTCGGCGATCCCCGCTGCAAGATCGCGATCCTGATGGGCAAGACCGATCCTTCGGCGGCCCGGCATCAGCAGCAGTCGCAGATCCTGGTGCCGCTCGACACCCCCGGCATCAAGGTCGAGAAGATGCTGCCGGTGTTCGGCTTCGACGACGCGCCGCACGGCCACGCCCAGGTGCTGCTCGAAAACGTGCGCGTGCCGGCGTCGAACCTCTTGCTCGGCGAAGGCCGCGGCTTCGAGATCGCGCAGGGCCGCCTCGGCCCCGGCCGTATCCATCACTGCATGCGCACCATCGGCAAGGCCGAGGAGGCGCTGGAGAAGATGGTGAAGCGGCTGATGTCGCGCACCGCCTTCGGCAAGAAGATCATCGAGCACTCGGTGTGGGAGCAGCGCATCGGCGAGGCCCGCACCAATATCGAGATGACGCGCCTCTTGTGCCTCAAGGCCGCCGACATGATGGACAAGGTCGGCAACAAGACCGCTCAGCTCGAGATCGCCATGATCAAGGTTGCGGCGCCGAACATGGCGCTGAAGATCATCGACGAGGCGATCCAGGCCTATGGCGGCGGCGGCGTGTCCGACGATGCAGGGCTGGCGAAGGATTATGCCGGCATTCGCACGCTGCGGCTGGCCGACGGTCCGGACGAGGTGCATAACCGCGCCATTGCCAGACTTGAACTTCGGAAGTATGCAAACACTACACACTGACCGGGAACGCCCAGATGGCGCTCCCCAAAAAGAGTGAGGGAGCGTCATCGTGGCGGACGGCGTCAGGAAGGACGAAGAATTTTCCGGGACCCGGGAAGTCGAGGAACGGCATCGCATCGACGAGGCAAGCCTTGCCCGCTGGATGCAGGAGCATATCGACGGCTTTCAGGGACCGCTGAAAGTCCTGCAATTCAAGGGTGGTCAGTCCAATCCGACCTACAAGCTCGAGACGCCCGGTCGCGCTTACGTGATGCGGCGCAAGCCGTTCGGTAAATTGTTGCCGTCCGCGCACGCGGTCGATCGCGAGTTCCGCGTGATCGCCGCGCTCGGCAAGCAGGGCTTTCCGGTCGCCAAGGCCTACGCGCTCTGCACCGACGATTCCGTGATCGGCGCCACCTTCTACATCATGTCCTTTGAAGAGGGCCGGGTGTTCTGGGATCCGACATTGCCGAGCCAGCAGCCGGAGGATCGGCGCAATATCTTCACCAGCAAGATCGAGACGCTGGCGAAACTCCACGTCTTCAATCCCGAAGCGATCGGGCTTGGCGATTTCGGCAAGCCCGGCAATTATTTCGCGCGCCAGATCGATCGCTGGACCAAGCAGTACCGCGCGTCCGAGACGCAGCACATCGAAGAATTCGAGAAGGTGGCCGAGTGGCTGCCGAAGACGGTGCCGCAGCAGGAACGGGTCTCGATCGTTCACGGCGATTACCGCCTCGACAACATGATCTTCCATCCGACCGAGCCGCGCGTCTTGGCGGTGCTCGATTGGGAATTGTCGACGCTCGGCGATCCCATGGCCGACTTCACTTATCTGTTGATGCAATGGACCATGTCGGGGCTTGCTGACGCCGATCTCAAGGCGCTGAACATTCCGAGCATGGAAGAGGCCGCGCAGATCTATTGCAACGTCACCAACATGGCGGTGCCTGATCTCAACTGGTACTTCGCCTACAACCTGTTCCGCCTCGCGGGCATCACGCAGGGTATCGCCGGCCGCATCCGCGACGGCACCGCCGCGAACGCGAAGGCGATCGAGTCCGCCAAGCGCACGGTGCCGCTGTCCAAGGCATCCTGGGAATACGCGCAAAAGGCGGGCGCGACGTAAGAGAAGATAGTGTGGTGCGATCGCTTCGGACCACGCCACGTTGAATAGAGGCGAGCGGTAACTCTGCTTTCACCTCTCCCATAGGGAGAGGTCGCCGCGCAGCGCCGGGTGAGGGGTTACAGTCCCTCGATAGAGCGAGATCCCCTCACCCGAATTGCTGCGCAATTCGACCTCTCCCCGCTGGGGAGAGGTGAGGGACCTTCGACACGGTACCGATCGAATTTCATCACTTCTAGCCAACTCGGCATTTTCCCTTGGCGCTTTCCCCCAACGTCCGCGGAAGCCTGTTCATGGCGGTGGCCACGGCGGGCTTCACGATCAACGATGCGATCACCAAGGTCGTGTCAGCGGAGATGAACTTCGGCCAGGTGATGCTGGTGCGGGGCATCGTTGCTATTGCGCTGATCGCGGCGCTGGCATTCCATCAGGGCGCGATGCGGTCGCTTCGGACGCTCCTGGTAGGGCCGGTCGCGCTGCGGGTAACAGGCGAAGTCGGCGGAACGGTCTCGTACCTTGCGGCCCTCTCGCATTTGCCGCTCGCGAATATCTCCGCGATCCTCCAGGCGCTGCCGCTGCTCGTCACGCTCGGCGCCGCGCTGGCATTCGGCGAGCCCGTCGGCTGGCGGCGCTGGCTTGCGATCATCGCCGGCTTTGTCGGCGTTCTCATCATCGTTCGGCCAGGCGCCGAGGGCTTCAACCAGTTCGCGCTGCTCGCCTTGATCTCGGTGGTCTTCTGCGCGCTGCGCGATCTCGCGACCAGGCAGATACCGGCGCAGATTCCATCGCTGTTCGTCACGCTGCTGACAACAGTCACGGTGACCGCAACCGGCGCCGTCATCCTCGTCCCGCTTGGCGGTTGGACCCCGCCATCCGCCGGTGCGCTCGGCCTCCTGGCGATGGCTGCGGTCCTTGTCCTGATCGGCTACCAGTGCGTCATCGTGGCGCTGCGCACCGGCGATATCTCCGCCGTGGCGCCGTTCCGCTATCTCGCGCTGCTATGGGCCATGCTGCTCGGCTATCTCATCTTCGGCGATGTGCCCGACGCCATGATGATCGCGGGCGCATCGATCATCGTGCTGTCCGGCCTCTACGCCTTCTACCGCGAGCACAAGCGCAAACGCCCGGTGGCCGCAGGCGCATCCGGCCCGCCGCCGGATGGGCTGTGACAACCGCCGTCATTCCGGGGCGCGCGAAGCGCGAACCCGGAATCCATTTCTCCACCCGCACCCGCGGCTCGATGGATTCCGGGCTCATCGCTTCGCGATGCCCCGGAATAACAGCCCCGTCATTGCGAGCGCAGCGAAGCAATCCATGCCTCCACTTGGTGCGCTATGGATTGCTTCGCTGCGCTCGCAATGATGTTGTGGTTGCTTTGGGTGTGACAAATCAACGGGACGGGCAAATCAGCAGAAACATGTCCAGCTCTCGCGCAAAAAACATTCCGCTGTCGCGGTCGGGCAAATCAGTGACCTAACTCCGCGCGTCTCTCATCGAGGTCGCGTGCTGACCCGGAACGCACCTCCCGCGATGCCTGGTTGATACGGCTACCGAGCATATTGCGGATATCCATCCTCGCGAGTCGGCCTTCAGCCTTAGCTGATGACCTGAAACTTATGTATCACTAGACTGATGGTTGATTGCGTCCGTAATTGTGCTGCAGCCGCCCGCTCGAAGGAGACCGCCCGTGACCACGCTTGTCGAGCGCCTCGACTTGCCCGCCGCGTTGCTCCGTGCGCGCAGTCGGCGCGACACCGAAACTGACACCGTTCAGTTTGCGCAGGCCGCGCTCGCGGCGGCTAAGCGGGAGGGCCTGCGGCTCGCGGTGCGGGCGCGCTATGTCGCGCTCGCCGTAATCGCCTGCCTGTTGCCGATTATCAACCCGGCATGGGAGCAGCTATATTATGTGGCGCTGCTGGGCCTGTTCGCGCTGATCGGCTGGGCTCAGGTCAGGGTTGGGCGGGTCGGCGTGTCGAGGCCGGAGCTTGCGCTGCTGTTCTGCGACCTCGCGCTGCTGACGTTCGTCATCGTGGGGCCGAATCCCTTCGGCTCCGGGCACTGGCCAGCGGCGATGCAACTCCATTTCGGCAACTTCATCTATTTTTTCGTGATTCTATCGGGCGCGACGCTGGCCTATTCCTGGCGAACGGTCATCGCGGTCGGAACATGGACCTCCGCCCTCTGGATCATCGGCATTGCCTGGGTGTGGTGGCAGCCTGATCGCGATCCCGCGCTGACCGCCCGCATCGCCGCGGCGATCGGCGGCGATCACAGGCTGTTTCAACTGATCTCGCCCAACTCGATCGTGTTCGGCGAGCGCATCCAGGAGATCGTCGTGTTCATGATCGTCGCGGTGACGCTCGCCGTGGCGGTGCGCCGCAGCAATGATCTCCTGATCCGGCATGCCGCGGTGGAGCGCGAACGCGGCAATCTCGCGCGCTACTTCTCGCCGAACGTAGTCGAGGAATTGTCAGGGCATGACGAGCCACTGAAGCAGGTGCGCACGCAAAACGTCGCGGTGCTGTTCGTCGACATCGTCGGCTTCACGGCCTTTGCCGACGCGCGCATGCCGGACGAGGTCGTGCGCACCTTGCGCGAATTCCACGCACTGATGGAGCAGGAGGTTTTCCGTCACAGCGGCACGCTGGACAAATATCTCGGCGACGGGCTGATGGCGACCTTCGGCACGCCGTTTGTCGGAAAGGCTGACGCCATTAACGCGCTACGCTGCGCGCAGGCGATGATGGCGGCAGCGGATCGATGGAACAACCAGCGCAAAACGGCCGGCGAGATTCCGATCCGCGTCAGCTTTGGCCTGCATTATGGGCCGGTCGTGCTCGGCGACATCGGAGTGACTTGTCTCGAATTCGCGGTCATCGGTTCGACCGTGAACGCCGCCAGCCGGCTCGAAGCCTTGACCCGCGCGCTCGGCTGCGCGCTGGTAGCGAGCGACGATCTCGTCAGGCAGGCCAGGATCGAACTCGACAGTGCAGAAGCGGTGTTTCGTCCACTGATGGCCCAGGTCCCGCAGACCATCCGCGGGCTCGAGCAGCCGATCGCGGTCTGGACGCAGGCACGCGCGGAGGAGTGATAGATCGCGGTGATCGCAACAGGCTTGGCGCGTGCGGAGCCTCGGTCGCATGAAGCCAGACTGCTATCCCACGAGATCGATGATCTCTCAGCCCGGAAAACAGCTGGCTGCTTCCGGCCCAGCAGCTCGTAACCGGCCATAATGGATTGAGCGCCCCTGCATTCAAATGCCCGTGACTTCGCGTCGAGAGAGGCAAGAGGAGACCCAGCTATGCGAGTATGGTGCAGAGCACTACGCAGCAACTTCTATGAGGAGGCTCTCGATGCAAGGCTTGCGGGATGCTTTGGAGCAGAGTCAGAAAGACGGTGTCGCGATCGGCCATTTCAACGTCGGCGATTGGGTTCTATTGAAGGCGGTGTCGGCAGCCGGGCAGGAACTTAAGGTCCCGGTGGTGGTCGGTGTATCCGAGGGCGAGCGGGAGTTTTTCGGACTCTCGGAAATTGCGGCTCTGGTGCGGAGGTTGCGTGAGGAATGCGACTCCCCAATATTCCTTAACGCAGATCATACGCATTCCCTGGCAAAGGCCGTCGAAGCGGTCAGGGCCGGATTTGACGCTATCGTCTTCGATCTTTCCGCGCTGCCATTCGAGCAGAATGTACGGCAAACAAAAGAAGCGGTCGAAGCTCTCAAAGCAATCAATCCCGACGTCCTTGTCGAGGGAGAGATCGGCGACATTGGAACCGGTTCTGAGATACATGAAGAAGCTCCCGACTTGTCGAGGGGCTTAACCTCTCCTGCAGAAGCGAAACAGTTTGTCGACTCTACAGCGGTCGACATCCTCGCTCCGGCCGTGGGCAACATGCATGGGATGCTAAAGAGCATGGTGCAGGGACAAACACGGAAGCGGTTGGATATCCAGAGAATCGCCGAGATCAAGAGCGCGGCCCGAGTGCCGCTTACCCTGCATGGCGGATCGGGAACCGACGACGAAGACTTGCGGAAGGCAATCGCCGCTGGGATCAATATCATCCACATCAATACTGAATTGCGGGTGGCCTGGAGACGAGGCTTGGAGGAGGGGCTGGCCCAACAGCCCCACGAAGTTGTCCCTTATAAGATCCTGCCGTTCGCGGTGGAATCGGTGAAAAACGTAGCTCGCTCACGCTTGAGCCTATTCAACGGCGATAAGTAGCCGTCGTGTGCTGCGCCGCTCGAACGGTGGACGGGAAACGCATTCAAGTTCTCCCGTTGGCATCGGTGCTTGTCGCTTGCCCAGTGCCTGACGGGCAAATCAAAGTCGCGATCTTGCTTCGCGTCGGTGCAGGGAGATCCGGGGCGACCCCGGGAATCTGGCGCGCGTGGAATCCAATTTGTTGAATGATCTCAAGCTGATTTGGGGCGTCCAGCCATCGGGTGAAAAATATTCCGCTTTCGCCGTCGGGCAAATCAGTGATTTAACTCCGCGCGTCTCACGGCGGATGAGGGGCGGCTC
>NZ_JCAMOR010000032.1:0-84679 GCF_059512385.1 Bradyrhizobium sp. Crot121
CCAGCCAGCATGGTGAATCAGAAACCGCCTGATTTGGGAATCCCAAATCGATTCAAGCTAACTTCATTCCGCTTTAGACGGCCAGCTGCTCGCAATGACGCGGGGATGGGTTCTGATTCAAATTTCAAACAGCTCTCCGCTGTCATCGTCCGGCTTGACCTGACGATCCAGTATTCCAGAGGCGGTTGTGCTTGAGCCGAGAGGCCGCCGGATACTGTATGCCCCGTCATCGCGGGGCATACAGGTACGCGCCGAACCAAAGCGCCCTACTCCGCGGTCCAGCCGCCATCGATGGAGTAGTTGGAGCCGGTGATCTGCGCGGCGTCGTCGCTGCAGAGGAACAATGCGAGCGCGCCGACCTGGTCGGCGGTGACGAATTCCTTGGTCGGCTGGGCCTCGAGCAGCACGTCCTTGATGACCTGCTCCTTGGTCATATTGCGCGCCTTCATGGTCTCCGGAATCTGGTGCTCGACCAGCGGCGTCCAGACATAGCCGGGGCTGATGCAGTTGCAGGTGATCTTGAAGGTCGCAAGCTCGAGTGCCACCGTCTTGGTGAGGCCCGCGATGCCGTGCTTGGCCGAGACATAGGCCGACTTGAAGGGCGAGGCGACCAGCGAATGCGCGGAGGCGGTGTTGATGATGCGGCCCCAGCCGCGCTTCTTCATCCCCGGCACCGCGGCGCGGATGCCATGAAACGCCGACGACAGGTTGATCGCGATAATCGCATCCCACTTCTCGATCGGAAATTCCTCGATCGGAGAGACGAACTGGATGCCGGCATTGTTGACGAGGATGTCGACCGAGCCGAAGGTCTTTTCGCCGAGCGCGATCATTTCGGCGATCTCGGCGGGCTTCGTCATGTCGGCCGGCGAATAGGCGGCCTTGACCTTGAAATCGGTCTCGATGCCGGAGCGCTCGCGCTCGATATCGGCCGGCACGCCCATGCCGTTGATGACGACATTGGCCCCCGCGCTGGCGAATTTACGCGCAATCGCCAATCCGATGCCGCTGGTCGAGCCGGTCACGACAGCGGTCTTGCCTGTCAACGTAGCCATATCTGCTTCACTCCTTCTTTGCGGGGAACGGATCGACGTCCCCCGTGAGATCGTAGGTCACCATGGTCTCCCCGGACTGCGGCCGTTCTAGCCATTCTTTGTGACGCATCGACAAATGAACGTCGCGGACGCCCGCCTCCCAATGCTCGACCATGGCGACATGGGAGAAGTCGTAATCCTTCGACGAGGTCTCGTAGTTCTTGCTGCGGTAGATCAGGTGCACCACCGTGACGGTGTTCTCCTTGGAGGCCTGCCGCAGCAATTCAACGGAGGGATCGTTCTTCAGATAATCCGGCAGCTTGCCGATGAGATCACGCACCGCCATGCGCGCATTGTGGATCTGCCTGTTCTTGTCGGTGTTCATCCGCGTGCGGCTGGAAAAGCGGATGTCCTTTTCACGCTCGGCCGCCTCCAATAGCGAATTCGGCAACGGTCCGCGGGCGCTGAACAGATCGACCTGGAAGATCAGGAGATCGCGGCGGGTCTCCTCATCAAGCACGAAGTCGAGCGGGGTGTTGGAGGCGATACCGCCATCCCAATAATGCTCGCCTTCGATCAGGACCGCCGGAAAGCCCGGCGGCAGCGCGCCGGAGGCCATGATGTGCTCTGGGCCGATCTTCTTGCCGAGCTTCTTGAACTCGTAATTGTCGAAATACCTGAAATTGCCGGAGGTCACGCCGACGGCGCCGACCGAAAGGCGGGTCTTGAGGTCGTTGATGCGGTCGAAATCGACAAGCCGCTCCAGCGTCTTCTTCAGGGGCGCAGTGTCGTAATAGCTTTGCGACTGCGAGCTGCCCATGGGCCAGAACGGCGCTGGCGGAATCCGCGGCGCAAAGAAGCCCGGCACGCCGAATGTCGCGATGATGGCGGCGCTGGTCTCGTTGAACAAAGTGCGGGCGCGGTCGCCGGGCGCTATCGGATTCCAGGATACCGGACGCGACACCATCTCCCAGAATTCCTTTAAGCGCGGCACCTGCTTGTCCGGCTCGTTGCCGGCGATGATCGCGGCATTGACGGCGCCGATCGAGATTCCGGCAACCCAGTCAGGCTCGAAGCCGGCGCGACAGAGCGCCTGAAATGCTCCGGCCTGATATGAGCCAAGGGCGCCGCCGCCCTGCAGGACCAATACGCGCTGCGCCTGCGCGGGCGTCGTGGCGGGCGGAGGATCTGAAGTATCCATCGTGACCGTCAATCAGTGGTGTATAATGGCGCCCACCGTGGCCGCAGTTCGCGACCGCGTCAATCGGCCTGATCTGGCGTGACGATCACGCAGAGTTAGGTTGACGCGAGAATGAGCGTCCAGAACACCTTGTACTTGGTGTTCGGCGCATAGCTCGCGGCAATGCCCAATTTTGTGACACCGCCCTTGAGCATATTGGCCTTGTGTGGCGGCGAATCGCGCCAGCCGGAAAACGCTTCCGCCAGCGTATGATAGCCGGCGGACACGTTTTCGACCGCGACCGTCGCCGGATAGCCGGAGCCTTCCAGCCGTTTGCCGAGCGGGGCCTTCACGTCATGGTCCATCTTGTTGCGCGCCGCCATGGCCTGCGACTGCTGCTCGGCGAGCTTGACGAGCGCAGGGTCCACCACCACGGCGCCGAGGCCGTTGTTCTGGCGATATTGCGAGATCATGGTCGCGGCGGCCTGGGTGTCCAGGACGGCGCCGGGTGCAGCCATGTTGACATACATGGCCGGCTGTTCCGGAAGTGGAGTGTCTGCCGCGCAGCCGCCCAGCACCAGAAGCCCAAAGAGGGCGACGGTCGTCCGTTTCACTGAAAGGATTCCCCCAAGGTTGGTCCGCCGTTGTTGCATACCAACCGTGGCTGAATGGTGAACGGGGGGCGTTTTTTTGCCGCGGCGATGGCGGTCCGCGAGATCCTGTAGCCCGGATGGAGCGAAGCGTAATCCGGGGCCTTTTCGCGCGTGGATGCGAATCCCGGGTTGCGCTCCGCTTCACCCGGGCTACGGCAGCTATTCGTGAGCCGCGAAAATACGGTAGCGTCGGGGTTCCAGCGAGATGATTTCGCCGGCCTGCAGTTCCCGATCGCGCGGCGCATCGATCTCGATCACGGTCTTGCCTTCACTGTCGGCAAGTGCGACCTCGGCACGCTGGATCGGGCCGAAGGAGCGGACGTGGCGCACCGCCCCTTCCAGCGATCCGCCTCCCGCCGGGCCGATCTGCATGTCATGGCGGCGCACGAACAATTTGGAGGCGCCGGGCGCCGCACCATTGGCGGCGATGTTGAGCGGCCTGCCGCCGAGCCGGACCGCGCCGTCGCTGACATCGACCGGCAGCACGATGGATTCGCCGATGAAGCCGTGGACGAAGGCCGTCGCCGGATTGTCATAAACCTCGCCAGGGGTGCCGATCTGCTCGATGCGGCCTTTGTCCATGACGACCACGCGGTTGGCGACCTCGAGCGCCTCTTCCTGGTCATGGGTGACGAAGATCGAGGTGACGTGGATCTCCTGATGCAGCGAGCGCAGCCATTGCCTGAGCTCCTTGCGCACCTTGGCATCGAGCGCGCCGAAGGGCTCGTCGAGCAACAGGATGCGCGGCTCGATCGCGAGCGCACGGGCGAGCGCGATGCGCTGGCGCTGGCCACCGGATAGCTGGCTTGGATAGCGATCCGACAGCCAGTCGAGCTGCACCAGATCGAGCAGCTCCTTGACGCGGGCGCGGATCGCCTTCTCGTCCTTGCGGATCGCGCGCGGCTGCACGCGGAGGCCAAAGGCGACGTTCTCGAACACCGTCATGTGACGGAACAGCGCATAGTGCTGGAACACGAAGCCGACATGGCGCTCGCTGGCGCCGCGGCCCAGCGCATCCTCGCCGTCGATCGTGACTTCGCCCGCCTCGGGCCAGTCGAGGCCGGCAATGATCCGCAGCAGCGTGGTCTTGCCGGAGCCCGATGGCCCGAGCAGCGCCAACAGCTCGCCGTCGCCGACCTTCAGGCTGACAGTGTCGAGCGCTGCGAAATCGCCGAACTTCTTTACGATATTCTTGACTTCAATCGTCACTGACAATCTGCCCTTCGTCCAGACGCCGTTCGAGGATCGTCTTCACGACCAGCGTGATCAACGCCAGCATCGCAAGCAGCGACGCGATCGCGAACGACGCCACGAACTGATATTCATTATAAAGGATTTCGACCAGCAGCGGCATGGTGTTGGTCTCGCCCCGGATATGGCCCGAGACCACCGACACCGCGCCGAACTCGCCCATCGCGCGCGCGTTACACAGCAGGACGCCGTAGAGCAGGCCCCATTTGATGTTGGGCAAGGTGACGCGGAAGAAGGTCTGCAATCCTGACGCGCCCAGCGAGATCGCGGCTTCCTCCTCCTGCGTGCCCTGCTCCTGCATCAATGGAATCAGCGCGCGCGCGACGAAGGGGAAGGTCACGAAGATGGTGGCGAGCGCAATGCCGGGTACCGCGAACAGGATGTGGATGTTGTGCGCCTGCAGCCAGGTCCCGAAGAAACCCTGTGCACCGAACAAGAGCACGAAGACCAGGCCCGAGATCACGGGACTGACCGAGAACGGCAGGTCGATCAGCGTGATCAGAAAAGTCTTGCCGGCGAAATCGAATTTCGAGATCGCCCAGGCCGCGATCACGCCGAAGATCAGGTTGAGGCTGACGGAGATCGCCGCGATCAGAAGCGTCAACTGGATCGCCGAGAGCGCCTCCGGCTCGCTGAGCGCCGCGAAATAGGCCGAGATGCCGCGCGAAAACGCCGACGCGAACACCACGACCAGCGGCAGCACCACGAATACGGTGAGGAAGAGCAGCGCCAGCCCGACGATCAGGAAGCGGATCGGCCGGGGCTCGGTGCGCAGATCCCGCTTCGAGGCCGCCGTGTGCGGGCGCGCCTTCTCCCGCTGCGACGGCGGCGAGGCGACATTGAGGTCGGCCTTCGGGGCATAGGCCCGCAACTGCGTGGTGGAGGAAGCCAGGTTCGATTGCAGCGACATCGATCCGGCCCTCTAGTGAGTGGGAATGCGGGTCTGCGCCCAGCGCTGCAGGCGATTGACCGCGAAGATGATGATGAATGAAGCCAGCAGCATGACCACCGCGATTGCGGTGGCATCCGCATAACGGAATTCGGAGAGCCGGATCACGATCAACAATGGCGCGATCTCGGAAACATTCGGCAGATTGCCGGCGATGAAGATGACCGAGCCATATTCGCCGACGGCGCGGGCAAAGGCGAGCGCAAAGCCGGTCAAGAGCGCCGGGATCAGGCTCGGCAGGATCACGCGAAACACCGTGTGCCAGCGGTTGGCGCCGAGGCTTGCCGCGGCCTCCTCGATCTCCGGATCGAGATCGATCAGCACCGGCTGCACCGTCCGCACCACGAACGGAATGCCGATGAAGACCATGGCAACGAAAATGCCGATCGGCGTGAACGCGACCTTGATGCCCAGTTCGGCAAGCGGCGCCCCCAACCAGCCCTTCTGTGCAAACAGCTGGGTCAGCGCGACGCCGGCAACCGCGGTCGGCAGCGCGAAGGGGATATCGACGATCGCATCGAACAGCCGCCGTCCCGGAAAGCGGTAGCGCACCAGCGCCCAGACGATGACCGTGCCCATCACCAGATTGACGCAAGCCGCGGCAAACGAAAGCCCAAACGAGATCTTCAGCGCGCTCAGGGTGCGGCGGCTGGTGACGATGCCCCAGAACTGATCGAAGCTCAGCTCAAACGTCTTGAGAAAGAGACCGGCGAGCGGAATCAGGACGATAACGGAGAGCCATGTCAGGGTCAGTCCCATGGTGAGACCGAACCCCGGCAAAGTGCTGCGCCGTGCAACCGCTGTGCTCACCTATCCCCCTGCTTCTGCCCCCACGGGCCCGGCCAGATCAATTCTTGTAGATCTGGTCGAAGATGCCGCCCTCGGCGAAGTGCTCCTTCTGCGCCTTGGTCCAACCACCGAAAACGTCGTCGATGGTGAAAAGTTCAACCTTGGCGAAGGATTTCTCGTATTCCTTGGCAATCTCCGGATCGCGCGGACGGTAAGAATTACGCGCGGCGATTTCCTGGCCTTCCCTGGTATACCAATACTTCAGATAGGCCTCGGCAACCGCCTTGGTGCCCTTCTTGTCCGCGATCGCATCGACGACCGCGAGTGGCGGCTCGGCGAGGATCGACAGCGGCGGCGAGACGATCTCGAACTTGTCCTTGCCGAACTCGCGCTGCGCCAGAAACGCCTCGTTTTCCCAGGCAAGCAGCACGTCGCCGACGCCGCGCTCGACGAAGGTGACGGTCGAACCACGCGCGCCGGTGTCGAGCACCGGGACGTTCTGATAGAGGTCGCCGACGAACTTCTTGGCCTTGTCGGCCGAGCCGAACTTCTTCTGTGCATAGCCCCAGGCGGCGAGATAATTCCAGCGAGCGCCGCCCGAGGTCTTCG
This sequence comes from Bradyrhizobium sp. Crot121, assembly GCF_059512385.1. Taxonomy (NCBI): domain Bacteria; kingdom Pseudomonadati; phylum Pseudomonadota; class Alphaproteobacteria; order Hyphomicrobiales; family Nitrobacteraceae; genus Bradyrhizobium; species Bradyrhizobium sp. Crot121. The sequence goes on from NZ_JCAMOR010000032.1 coordinate 6,466, forward strand.
GGTTCGGCGTGATGACGGCAACGCCTGGCTTGATCAGATCGTCCCAATCCTTGATGCCTTTGGGATTGCCCTTGCGCACCAGGAACACGATGGTCGAGGTGTAGGGTGCGGCATTCTGCGGCAGACGCTTCTGCCAGTCCGGCGCGATCAGGCCTTTGGCCGCGACCGCGTCGACGTCGTAGGCGAGCGCGAGCGTGACCACGTCGGCCTGCAGGCCGTCGATCACGGCGCGCGCCTGCGAGCCGGAGCCGCCATGCGACTGCTTGATCTCGACGCTCTTGCCGGTCTCCTTCTGATAGGCCGCGACAAACGCCTTGTTGAAATCAGCATAGAGCTCACGCGTCGGATCGTAGGACACGTTGAGCAGCGAGTAATCGGCGGCGAAAGCCGAACCCGCCCACAGCAAACCCGCGACGAGCGGCAGGATACGACGGACCATCTCTATCTCCATTCAAATCGGATGAAGCAACACCGGAGCACGTGGAACATAACTCACGGCGAAGAGCGCTTTAGTCAACGGAACCGCATTTCATTGTTCGCGGCGTGGCAGCGTCATTGTCCTAAGAAGTCTTCATCGTATGAATGCCGCATTCTGTCTTGGCACGACCACGCCAGCGGCCGGCGCGCGCATCCTCATCGGGCGCGGTGCGGCTGGTGCAGGGCATGCAGCCGACCGACATATATCCGGAGGCAATCAGCGGATGCGGCGGCAGCTTGCCGTCGCGGTAGATCGCCTCGATCTCTTCGCGTGTCGCGTTGGCGAAGGGATTGAATTTCAGGCGCACGCCGTCTTTCTCGACCACGGGGATGTCGGCGCGGGCGCCGCCCTGAAAGCGCTTGCGCCCGTTGAGCCAGGCGGCGAACGGCGCCAGCGAGCGCGTCAGCGGCTCGACCTTGCGGATGCGGCAGCAGGCGTCGGGATCGGAGAACCAGAGATCGCGCTCGGGATCTTCGCGGTGAAGCGTCTCCTCGAGCGGCTTGATCGAGCGAACATCGGTCAGACCAAGCGTGTCGATCAGCGTGTCGCGATAGGTGAGCGTTTCCGCGAACAGCCACCCGGTATCGAGAAAGATCACGGGGATGGCCGGATCGACATCGGCCATCACCTTGAGCAGCGCCGCCGATTCCGTGCCGAAGGACGAGACCAGCGCAAGGCGCTCGCGGCCGACCGTCTTCAGCGCGGACTCGATGACCTCGAACGGCGTCGCCGCGCGCAGGACGCGATTGAGCTCCTGTACCGACGGCAGCGCCGACAGCGCCTCGATCGACATCTCTGGCGCCAGCGCGTTCATGGGCTGGCGCTTTCGGAATGACGCAATTGCGTGCGGCGGCTCAGCGCGGTGGTGCGGCCGTCGCCGGTCGGCTGGTAGAATACGGTGTAGCGTTTCACCGTCTCCGCGAAGGCATCCGCATCCTTTTCCTTCTTCACGTCGAGCGCATCGAAGCCGGCGCGCAGCATGAACACGAACTGGTCGCGCAGCACCTGGCCGGTGGCGCGCAATTCGCCCTGGAAGCGATAGCGCTCACGAAGCAGCCGCGCCTGGCTATAGGCGCGGCCGTCGCGGAACGACGGAAATACCAGCGCGACCGCGGCGAGCCGGTCGAGATAGGGCACGAGCTCGTCGAGATCGCGGTTGTTCGGCCAGACCACGCCGACCTTGCCGGGCCGGCGCAGCAGCGCCTCGGGATCGTCAAGGAAGCGCGCCGCCGGCACCAGGATTGCGCCATCAGCCGGGATCTCGGCGCCGTCGGCGACATGGGCGTAGATGTCGGTTGCGATTTTTCCGTTCTTAACGAGTGGCATAGACCCGCTCCTTGAAAGGTTCGACGCCGAGCCGCTTGACCGTGTCGATGAAGAGTTCATCGGGGGAATAGCGCAGCGCCAGATAGGCCTCGACGATGTCCTCGACCACGTCGGCGACCTCGCCATAGGGCACCGAAGGGCCGATCAGCGTACCGAGCGCGGCGCCCTCGTCGGCGCGGCCGCCGATCGTGATCTGATAAAATTCCTCGCCGTTCTTCTCGACACCGAGGATGCCGATATGGCCGACATGGTGATGGCCGCAGGCGTTGATGCAGCCGGAGATATTGATGTGCAGCCGGCCGATCAGGCCTGCGGTGTCGTGATTGGCAAAACGCCGCGTCAATTCCTGCGCGATCGGGATCGAGCGCGCATTCGCCAGAGAGCAGTAGTCGAGCCCTGGGCAGGCGATGATGTCGGAGACCAGGTTCACGTTCGGCGTCGCGAGCCCGGCCTTGTCGAGCGCCTTCCACAGCGCCGGCAGATCGCGCTTGGCGACATGCGGCAGTGCCAGGTTCTGCTCATGGCCGACGCGGATCTCGCCGAAGGAATAGCGGTCGGCGAGATCGGCGATCACATCCATCTGTTCGGCGGTGGCGTCGCCGGGCGGGCCGCCGACCGGCTTCAGCGACAGCGTCACGATCGAATAGCCCTGCACCTTGTGCGGAAACACCGAGTTCTTGCGCCAGCGCTCGAACAGCGGATCATGCGCCGCCTGCTTCAACTCGTCGGGCATGTGCGGCAGCTTCTCGTAGGCCGGATAGGAAAAGCGCGAGCGCACTTCCTCGATCGCACCATCATCGAGCGTCAGCGCGCTGTCGCGCAATTGCTGCCACTCTTCCTCGACTTCCTTGCCGAACTTCTCGATGCCTAGCTCGTGCACGAGGATCTTGATGCGCGCCTTGTAGATGTTGTCGCGGCGGCCGTACTGGTTGTAGACGCGCAGGATCGCCTCGACATAGCTCAGGATGTCGCGGCCGTGCACGAACGGCTTGATGGTCTTGGCGATGAACGGCGTGCGGCCGAGCCCGCCGCCGACCAGCACCTCGAAGCCGGTCTCGCCATCGGCGTTCTTGTGCAGCCGCAGGCCGATGTCGTGGATCTTGATCGCGGCGCGATCGTGTTCGGACGCGGTGATCGCGATCTTGAACTTGCGCGGCAGGAACGAGAATTCCGGATGCAACGTCGTGTGCTGCCGCAGCAGCTCCGACCAGATGCGGGGATCCTCGACCTCGCCGGGCGCAACGCCCGCCCACTGGTCGGAGGTGACGTTGCGCATGTTGTTGCCGGAGGTCTGCATGGCGTGGATGCCGACCTCGGCAAGATCGGCGAGCGCGTCCGGCAGCTCGGCGAGCTTGATCCAGTTGAACTGGATGTTCTGCCGCGTCGTGAAATGTCCGTAGCCGCGGTCGTAGCGGCGCGCGACATGGGCAAGCGCGCGCAATTGCTTTGTTGACAGCGTGCCATAGGGGATCGCGACGCGGAACATATAGGCGTGAAGCTGCAGGTACACGCCGTTCTGCAATCGCAGAATCTTGAATTCGTCCTCGGTGAGTTCGCCGGAAAGCCGGCGCTTCACCTGGTCGCGGAATTCTTCGACACGTTCGTGAAGGAGCGTGCGATCGAGTTCGTCATATGCGTACATGAGGGAGAACCTTAAGCCGGAACCGGAAGCTCGATGGTGAGGCCTTCCGACCGGATATGTTCGCGGAGATTGCCGGGCGCAATCTCTCCATTGTCCTTGATTTCGACCGGCGCGATGTAGGCACCGATCGCGCCGACGTCATCGGCCACCGCTTCGGCAAGCAGCGCCCGCGCATCGTCGGAGGTGCGCACGATGGCGGCGTCCGCAAGCCGCGACGACCAGCCATGCTGCGGGGTGCGATAGATCACCACGCCGTCATGAGTGCGGTTGGCAGTCACTACCGAAGGCCCGGTAATTCTGATTTTCTTCTGTTCAAGCGGAGAGGTCATTCGGCAGCTTCCAAAAGGTCCGAGATCACTTGGTTGAGATTGGCTTGACGCCACGGCGCGGAGTGGGAGACGACGTCGCCGATGACGAGGATGGCGGGGCCGCCATCGATCTTCTCGACCAGCGACGGCAGATGTTCGAGCGTTCCGACCGCGGCCTTGGCATCCGGCCGCGTCACCCGCGCGAACACGCCGACCGGCGTTTGTGGCGAGCGGCCAGCGGCCAACAGGCCGGCGCGGATCGTCGGCGCGGCGGTCATGCCCATATAGACCACGACGGTCATCTTCTTGTCTGTTAGCGCCGACCAGTCGATAGTCTCGGCGTCACGCGCCTTGTGCGCGGTGAGGAAGGTGATGCGCAGCGCCTCGTGGCGGAAGGTCAGCGGCGCCTCGAATTGCGCGGCGGCACCTAAGCCCGCCGTGATGCCGGGGATCACCGAATAGGCGACGCCTGCCTGGCGCAGCGCTTCGATCTCTTCGCCGCCCCGGCCGAAGATGAAGGGGTCGCCGCCCTTCAGCCGCACCGCGCGCTGTCCCGATTTCGCGGCCTCGATCATCAGTCTGTTGATGGCATCCTGGCCGATGCCGGGCTTGCCGACGCGGCGGCCGACCGGAATGCGCGAGGCGTCGCGGCGCACGCGGTCAAGAATCTCTGATGACACCAATTCGTCGTAGAACACGACGTCGGCGTCCTGCAGCGCGCGCAGCGCCTTGATGGTGAGGAGATCCGGATCGCCAGGTCCGGCACCGACCAGCGTCACATGGCCCTTTGCCTTGCCGAGCGCGGTCGCGCCGGCAAAGGCGGAGGGATCGGAAATCTGCTGCAACGCCTTCTCGGCTTCGTCTCTCCGACCGGCCAACACCAGCGCGCCGATCGGACCGTCGACAATGCGCTCCCAGAAGCGGCGACGCAGCGCGAATTCGCCGATGCGCGCATGTATAGATTTGCGGAATTGGCCGATGAAGGATGCGAGATCGCCGATGCGGGCCGGCAGCACCGCCTCGATCCGCTCGCGCACGCGGCGCGCCACCACCGGCGAGGCGCCGCCGGTGCCGACGGCGACCACGACATCGCCGCGATCGACGATCGCCGGGAAGATGAAGGTGGAATGCTCAAGATCGTCCATCACATTGACGGGCAAGCCGACAGCCCTCGCGCGCGCCGCCAGCGCAACACCGACATCGCCGGCGCCCGCGCAGAGCACCGCGATGACGCCGCTGAGATCAGCGGCGAGTGGATCGCCCGTTGCGAGTTCGATGCGCGTCGCATCGATCCCGCTCACATCATGATTGCCGTCAGTCGCAAACCAGCGGACGCGCGCGCCGGCGGCCGCGAGCAGACGCAGCTTCGCGCGCACGAGATCGCCCGCGCCGACCAGCAGCACCACGCCCGTTTGCAGATCCAGGAACACCGGCAAGAACCGCATGCGCCACTCGCTTCCCCAACTTATGGGTTGACTGGAATTTTATTCTATATATGTGTCGGCAAGCGCCCGCAAAGAGAAATTTATTTCTTCTCTATTGCGTCGCAACTATAGAATTTTCGCCTCCAAAGGCCAAGGCACAGAGATGCATCTTCTCGACAATGAATCCGGCAAAGCACGCTTGCGCGCTTCCGAGCCCAAAGAGGGAATAAAGGTGCCGCGGAAAATCCTCATCGAAGAACCCGCGACAGCGCCTTCCACGGATCATCTCGACGAGCTCGAGGCGCAAAGCATCTACATTCTGCGCGAGGCGTTCGCGCGGCTGAAGAAGCTCGCGCTGCTCTGGTCGCTGGGCAAGGACTCCAACGTGATGATCTGGCTCGCGCGCAAGGCCTTCTTCGGCCGCGTGCCCTTTCCTGCCATGCATGTCGATACCGGCAAGAAATTTCCGGAGATGTATGCCTTCCGCGATCGCTACGCGAAGGAATGGGATCTCGACCTCCGCGTCGAACCCTGCCCGCCGATCGATAGTGTCGATCCCACGCTGCCGCCCGCGGCGCGCTCCGCTGCACGCAAGACTGAGGGCCTGAAGCTCGCGCTGGTCAAACACGGCTTTGACGGATTGATCGCCGGCATCCGCCGCGACGAAGAGGCGACGCGCGCCAAGGAGCGCGTGTTCTCGCCGCGTGGCCTGGAGGGCGAATGGGACGTGCGCGACCAGCCGCCGGAGTTCTGGGATCATTTCAACGCCTCCCCGCCGCAGGGCGCGCATTTGCGCATCCACCCGATCCTGCATTGGACCGAAGCCGACATCTGGGCTTATACAAGACGCGAGAACATCCCGATCATCCCGCTTTATCTGGCGAAGGATGGCAAGCGCTATCGTTCGCTTGGCGATGCCGACATCACCTTCCCCGTCGCGTCGACCGCGTCAAACATCGATGAGATCCTGGCCGAGCTCGAAGACACCAAGGTGCCGGAGCGCGCGGGCCGCGCCCTCGATCACGAGACCGAGGATGCGTTCGAGCGGCTGCGTGTCGCCGGTTATCTCTGAGAAGCGAGCTTAAGGCGTTTTCGATGAACATGGTTCTTCCCAGCGCGATCTCCGCGACACCGAACGGCACCACGCGTCCGCAAGTCCGTATCGTCATCGTCGGCCATGTCGATCATGGCAAATCCACCCTCGTCGGCCGCCTCTTGCACGAGACCGGCAGCTTGCCCGACGGCAAGCTCGAAATGCTGAAGGCCGTCAGCGCGCGGCGCGGCATGCCGTTCGAATGGTCGTTCCTGTTGGATGCGCTGCAGACCGAGCGCGACCAGGGCATCACCATCGACACCACGCAGATCCGCTTCCGCACCCGCTCGCGCGACGTGGTGCTGATCGACGCGCCCGGCCACGCCGAATTCCTCCGCAACATGATCACCGGCGCCTCGCAGGCCGACGGCGCCGTGCTGATCATCGACGCCCTGGAGGGCGTGCGCGACCAGACGCGGCGGCACGGCTATCTGCTGCATCTGCTCGGCATCAAGCAGGTCGCGGTCGTCGTCAACAAGATGGATCGGGTTGATTTCAGTGCCGAGCGCTTCGGCGAAATCAGCGACGAGATATCGGCGCACCTGACCGGTCTTGGCGTGAAGCCATCGGCGGTGATCCCGATCTCCGCGCGCGACGGCGATGGCGTCGCCGAGCACACGGCGCGGATCGCCTGGTACAAGGGGCCGAGTGTCGTCGAGGCGCTGGACGAACTGGAGCCAGCACGGCCGGCGGAAACCCTGCCGCTGCGGCTGCCGGTGCAGGCGATCTACAAATTCGACGACCGCCGCATCGTCGCCGGCCGCATCGAATCCGGCAGCCTGAAGGCCGGCGACGAGATCGTGATCATGCCGGCCGGCAAGATCGCCATGATCAAGACGGTCGAGAGCTGGCCGGTCACGCCGCTTCAAGGGCCGCAAACGGCCGGCCGCTCGGTCGGCATCACGCTCGATCGCGAACTCTTCATCGAGCGCGGCGACGTCATCGGCCATGTCGGCGCGAGCCCGCGCGACACCCGCCGCATCCATGCCCGGATCTTCTGGCTGCACGACAAGCCATTGTCGAAGGGCGACCAGATCCTGATCCGGCTCGGCACCCGCGAGACCCGCGCCAGCGTGGTCGCGATCGACAAGGCGGTCGATCCCGGCGCGCTCTCCAACGAGGAAACCAATTCGATCGCGCGCAACCATGTCGGCGAGATCGACATCTCGCTGGCGCAGCCGATTGCCGCCGATCCTTACAGCGAAAGCCCGCGGACCGGGCGGCTGGTGATCGAGGTGAACGGGCGCATCGCCGGCGGCGGCCTCGTGCTGTCGGTCGATGCCGGCCAGCGCGCTGTGCCGGTCGATATCGTGCCGGTTGAGTCCGCCTTGCGCGCCGACGAGCGGTCGGCCCGCTATCGTCACGGCGGCGCCGTGCTCTGGTTCACGGGGTTGCCCGGTTCCGGCAAATCGACATTGGCGCTCGCGCTGGAGCGGCGGCTGTTCACCAACGGCGGCTCGCCGATCCTGCTCGACGGCGACACCTTGCGGGCCGGCCTCAACAGCGATCTCGGCTTCTCGCACGCCGATCGCAGCGAAAATATCCGCCGTCTCGCGGAGATCGCCACGCATCTTGCGCGCAACGGCCATATCGCGATCGTCGCCGCGGTCTCACCCGCAGCCTCCGACCGAGCTGCGGCGCGCCGCATCGCCGACAGCGCGTTCCGCGAGATCTATGTCGCGACGCCTGCGGAAATCTGCGAAAGTCGCGATCCCAAGGGCCATTACGCCAAGGCCCGCGCCGGCGGCCTGCCCTCCTTCACCGGCATCACCAATGATTACGAGCCGCCGGCGGGCAACGAACTGACGATCGATACCTCGCGCCGGACAGTCGCCGACGCCGTCGACGAGATCGAAAGGATGCTGGCCCAGACCGGCATCCTGTTCGAGGAAGTCGCCGACCTCGCCGCGAATATTTAGAGCGGGATGCTTTATTGCTTGTATTCGGTGGTGACCACAAACTCCGACCTCTCCCAACGGGAGAGGTCGGCGCGAAGCGCCGGGTGAGGGGTTACGGTCCCTCGTTAGAGCTGCGGCCCCTCACCCGATTTGCTGCGCAAATCGACCTCTCCCCGTCGGGGTGGGCACCTGCGACGCGACGCCTACCCATCCCATCGCATCATGTTTTAGGCGGCCTGGCCCGCTCCTTTGGTAGGACACCAAGCCCCGCAGGGGGCCTTCTCATGGCCGCGGCTTTAGCGTTAAAAGGGCGTTGAACCGCCCGCCTTTTGGCGTGTTTTTTGCTGTTTTCGTTCCGAAAACAGTACGTAGCCGCCATTTCTCTTAGAAAGCCCAACATGACGCGTGTCGAAGCCCACGGATTGAAGATCGCCCCTGTCCTGTTCGATTTCATCGCCAAGGAGGCGACCCCCAATACCGGGATCGCGCCCGACGCCTTCTGGGCCGGGCTTGCCGCCATCATCGCAAAACTGGGGCCGAAAAACCGCGAATTGCTTGCCTTCCGCGACACGCTGCAGGCCAAGATCGACGATTGGCACCGTGCGCACAAGGGCAAGGCGTTCGACATCGACGCCTATACCGCTTTCCTGAAGGAAATCGGCTATCTGCTCCCGGAGCCGCCGACCAGGCAGGTCGAGACCGCCAATGTCGACGAAGAGATCGGCAAGATCTGCGGTCCGCAGCTCGTGGTGCCCCTGACCAATGCGCGCTATGCGCTGAATGCGGCGAATGCGCGCTGGGGCAGCCTCTATGACGCCTTCTACGGCACCGACGCGATCCCACACGACCCGAGCGAAGCTGGCCGGGGCTACAACAAGGCGCGCGGCGACAAGGTGATCGCGAAGGCCAAGGCGTTCCTGGATTCGGCCGCGCCGCTCGCGACCGGAAGCCATGCCGACGTCACCTCCTACAGCGTCAGCGGCGGCAAGCTCGCGGTGAAGCTGAAGAACGGCAGCACCACCGCACTGAAGTCAGCCGCGCAGTTCGCGGGCTATCAGGGCGATGCGGCCGCGCCGAGCGCCGTGCTGCTCGTCAACAACGGCCTGCACATCGACGTCACGATCGACCGCAATCATCCGATCGGCAAGGACGATCCGGCCGGGGTCGCCGACATGATCCTGGAGGCGGCGGTCTCCACCATCCTCGACATGGAAGACAGCGTCGCGGCTGTCGATGCCGAGGACAAGGTGCTGGTCTATCGCAACACGCTTGGTCTGATGACCGGCACGCTATCGGCCGATTTCGAGAAGGGCGGCAAGACGTTGACGCGCTCGCTCAATGCCGACCGCGTCTACAAGACGCCCGACGGCAAGGATCTCACGCTGCACGGCCGCAGCCTGCTTCTGATGCGCAATGTCGGCCATCACATGTTCACCGACGCCGTGCTCGATGCAAAGGGCGAGGAAATTCCGGAAGGGATCCTCGATGCCGCTGTCTCCGGCCTGCTCGCTATCCATGATCTCAAGGGCAAGTCGAAGATCAAGAACAGCCGCACCGGGTCGGTTTATATCGTCAAGCCGAAGATGCACGGTCCCGATGAAATCGCACTGACCTGCGAATTGTTCGGTGAGGTCGAGAAGCTGCTCGCGCTGCCGGAGAACACACTCAAGGTCGGCATCATGGACGAGGAGCGCCGCACCACCGTCAACCTCAAGGCCTGCATCCAGAATGCGGCCAAGCGCGTGATGTTCATCAACACCGGCTTCCTCGACCGCACCGGCGACGAGATCCACACCTCGATGGAAGCGGGTCCGATGATCCGCAAGAACGACATGAAGGCGCAGCCCTGGATCAAGGCCTATGAGGACTGGAATGTCGACACCGGCCTCGTCGACGGCCTGCCCGGCCATGCGCAGATCGGCAAGGGCATGTGGGCCGCGCCCGACAAGATGGCCGACATGCTGGCGCAGAAGATCGGCCATCCGCAGGCCGGCGCCACCACCGCCTGGGTGCCCTCGCCGACCGCCGCGACGCTGCACGCGCTGCACTATCACCAGGTCAACGTGATCGCGCGCCAGCAGGAGCTGGCCAAAGGCGGGCCGCGCGCGAAGCTCTCCGACATCCTCACCATTCCGGTGTCGCAGTCGAACTGGGCGCCGGATGACGTCAAGCAGGAGATCGACAACAACTGCCAGGGCATCCTGGGCTATGTCGTGCGCTGGATCGACCAGGGCGTCGGCTGCTCCAAGGTGCCGGACATTCACGACGTAGGCCTGATGGAAGATCGCGCCACCTTGCGCATCTCCAGCCAGCATCTGGCGAACTGGCTGCACCAGGGCGTCATCACCAGGGATCAGGTGATGGAGTCGCTGAAGCGCATGGCTGTGGTCGTGGACGGCCAGAACAAGGGCGATCCGCTCTACAGGCCGATGGCGCCCTCCTTCGACGGCGTCGCCTTCAAGGCCGCCTGCGACCTGATCTTCAAGGGCCGCGAGCAGCCGAACGGCTACACCGAATTCATCCTCACTGCCCGCCGCCGCGAAGCGAAGGCCGCCGGCTGATCTGACTCACAAGGTTGCACGTCACGATGCCGCACGATTTCAGGGAACCCGTGCGGCATCAAATCCGTTTCAACGCCATTAACTGAAGCATCGGAGAGATGGCAATGGATTGGAACCGGATCGAGGGCAACTGGAAGCAGTTCAAGGGCGCCGCCAAGGAGAAATGGGGCAAGCTCACCGATGACGATCTCAACGTGATCGAAGGCCGCCGCGAGCAGCTCGAAGGCAAGCTGCAGCAGCGCTACGGCTTCGCCAAGGACCAGATCCACAAGGATGTGGACGACTGGTTCCGGAGCCTGCGATAGGGCGTTTCGAGCGAAGTGGAGACCGGTTCGCGTGAAGAAAACGGGTCAAAACAAGAATCTAGAGCTTCGACTCTGATTCAATCAGAACCGAAGCTCCAGGCTCTCGCCGCAAAAGCCCCGGCCAACGCCGGGGCTTTTTGCTTGGGGCATTCTCAGAACACCGCGATGTATTTCAACAGCGAGATCACACCCAGGATGATGACGACGACGCGCGCGATCTGCTTGGCGCGCGCATCAAGCGGCAGCAGGTTGATCAGGTAAAGGACGAGGATAACGACCAGAAACGTGACGAGTATGCTGACGAGCATGCGGCCCCCCGGGGACGTCGTGAATGGCGTGTTAGTCTTCTCTTAACTGCCAGATGCCCGCGAGGTTCCAGGTGGGGAACCCGACTTCCCTTGAGAAAAGCTCAGTCATTTCAGCAAGCTCCGTAGATATACGGCAATAGCGCTTCCGGAAATTTTTACCCTTCTTGTTCCAGATGGCGACAGCTTTGGGGGAGCCACATGCTGAATCGCCTTTCTGTATCCGCGTTGCTGAAGATCGTTATCCTGAGCACTGCATTTTGCATCATCGTCGGTTTCTCGCTGAACGCGTGGGATAGCTGGGGCCGGCTGCAGGTAGCGGGCCGAATTTCGACGATCGCCGATGTCTCAGCCAATCTTTTCAAGGCGATGCACAGTCTGCGGACCGATCGTTCTTCCACCAACCGCGTTCTGACCGGCGCGTCTCCGCTGGACAGCGGAATAGAGAAGTACCTCCGCGATCTCCGCGATGCCGAAATGCTGGCGATGGCGAACGGGCTCGCCCGGCTCAAGACCATGGACTTCGCCCAGCAGAAGACCTTGGTGCCGGAGTTCGAGCGGCAGTTCTCGCTGCTGACCGCCCAGCAGACGGAATCTTGGCAGGAGATGGCCAAGCCGAAGGAAGCGCGCCGCGCCGAACTGGCGAAGGAGTATCAGGCGACGACGCTGGCGCTGCTCGATGTGCTCGACAAATTGTCGGGAACGCTTGCCGCCGATGTCAATCATCAGGACGCCGTGATCGACCAATTGCTCAACATCAAGCAGACCGCCTGGCTGTTGCGCAACACCGCCGGCGAAGCCTCCGCGCTGGTATCGGACGCACTTGGTGCAGGCCGTATCGCGCCGGAAACCCGCCTCCGTTACATCAAATTCGTCGGCGGCATCGATGCCGCCTGGAAGGCGCTCGAGGTGTCGACCTCAGGCATGCAATTGCCGCCGAAGCTTGCGGCCGCGATCCCCGCCTCCGAGACCGCTTATTTCGAGCCGGAGTATCAAAGCCTGCGCGACCGGCTGGTGGCGGCGCTGGCCAATGGCGAGAAGCCCGAGATGACCGCGAACCAGTGGAGCCCGGTCACCGTCGGCCGGATGGGGACGGCGGTGGCGGTCGCTGAAGCAGCGCTCGATGCGGCAAAGGATCACGCCGCAGCCCAATACGCCCTGGCGCAGCGCTCGCTGATTACACAGCTTGCGCTGCTCGCCGGTGCGATCACGCTCACCGTCGGCGCCATGATCGCGATCGGCCGCCGCGTCATCACGCCGCTGCACAACATCCGCGATGCCATGCTGAAAGTCGCCTCCGGCAACCTCGACGTCGATAGCGGCTATGGCGGGCGCAAGGACGAGATCGGCGCGCTTGCCGGTGCGCTCGAAACCTTCAAGCAGCAGGCGAAGGACAAGCTTCGCATCGAAGCGCAGGAGCGCGAGCGCAATGCCGGCGCGGCCGCCCGCCAGCAGGCGATCGAGAACCATGTCGGCGAGTTCGAGCATCTGGTGCGCCAGACGCTCGAACAGCTCGGCGATGCCTCCGGCAAGATGCGGGCGACGTCGGCCAACCTTTCCGCCGTGTCGCGCCAGACCAATGCACGGGTCGAGATCGCCGAAAAGGCGTCCGGCGAGGCGTCGATGAGCGTGGAGACGGTCGCGGCGGCTTCCGAGGAATTGAGCGCCTCGATCAACGACATCAGCCAGCAGGCGGCGCATGCAGCCGGTATCGCCAGCCGCGCGGTCAGCCAGGCCCGCAACACCGACGGGACCGTGCAGGGACTGGCGAAATCCGCCGGCCGCATCGGCGAGGTGATCGGCCTCATCAACACCATCGCGGCGCAGACCAACCTGCTGGCACTGAACGCCACCATCGAGGCCGCCCGCGCCGGCGAGGCCGGACGCGGCTTCGCCGTGGTTGCCTCCGAGGTCAAGTCGCTGGCGAGCCAGACCGCGAAGGCGACGGAGGAGATTTCCGAGCAGATCGCCGACATCCAGAAGGTCGCGGGCGAGGCCATCGACGCCATTAATGGCATCGGCAGCATCATCGGCGAGGTCAACGAGGTCGCGACCGCGATTGCCGCCGCGGTGCAGGAACAGGGCGCCGCGACCCAGGAGATCACGCGCAGCACACAATTCGCCGCCCAGGGCACCAAGAACGTGTCCGAGAACATCACCGGCGTGAAGGCCGATGCGGACTCCGCGGCCGGCGCCGCCGAGGACGTTCGCCTCGCCTCGGAGACGCTGGAGACGCAAAGCCGCGGGCTCGGCGACCAGGTCACCGATTTCCTCGGCAAGATCCGCGCCGCTTAGTTCTGCTTACTCCCGCGCCATGACCGGCACGCGCCCATATTTGGCGCGGATGCGGTCGGGCGCGGGCGAGAACTGCAGCGAGGCGCCACGCTTGTCGGGGCGGCCCGCGACCATCAGGCCGTTCTCGCCGGCGACGATGTCACCCTTGCGCAAGGTGGGATCATCCTCGATCTTGATCTGCGCCAGCCCGCCGGGATCCTTGCCATTGCAGGTGCACCCCGCCACGAGCTCGTTTCGGTAACGGAACGCGTTCGGCAGTTCCGAATAGGCCTTTCCGTCCTCCGTCTCCGCGCTGTCGATGCTGCTGCCATAGACCAGCTTGGTCTCGCTCGCCGGGCAGAAACTATTGCAGCTCTGCGCGCGGCTGGCATTGTCGGAGTCCGGCAGCGGGAAGTAACGTCCGTCACAGGTACGCACGCAGAACGCCCGCCCCCCGACGCTATCGGCGTGGTCGTAGCTGCGGTCATACGAGCGCGGCCGCCAAACCCGCTGCTGCGCAACGGGCGGGCCGTCGTCGAACGGCGGCCGGATCATCGGAGGCCGGCCGAAGCCGCCGAACAGGAGCGAGAAGAAATCCTGGGCCTGCGCCGCCGGCGCGGCGACGGCAAGCGAGAGCGCCGTCGCGCCGAACATCCATCGCCAACGCGGTATTGGGGCCATCCTCACCTCAGTTCACCGACGACACGTTCAGTCGTATCGCCTGTTGGCCCGATGGCAGCGTGGTCGCCGCGGCTTGCGGACGCGGCGGCGCCGGGCGCACGCTGATCGTGGTCCTGGCATCCGAACCGCGGGCCAGCACCGGCGCGTTCTTGGGCAGCACCACGACCTTGGTGCCGACATTGACGCGGCCAAACAGATCGGTGACGTCCTCATTGGTCATCCGGATGCAGCCGGAAGAGACGAACTTACCGATGGTCGAGGGATCGTTGGTGCCGTGGATGCGGTATTCGCTCGAGCCGAGATACATCGCACGCGCGCCGAGCGGATTGCCGGGACCGCCGGCGATGAACCGCGGCAGATAGGGCTGGCGCTTGATCATCTCGGCCGGCGGATACCAGTCCGGCCATTCCGCTTTGCGGCTGATGCTCTGCACGCCCGACCAGGTGAAGCCTTCGCGGCCGACGCCGACGCCATAGCGGATCGCGCGGCCCTGCCCGAGCACATAGTAGAGCGCGGTGTTGCCGGTATCGATGATGACCGTGCCTGCCGCTTCGCTGGTCGCGAACGGCACCACCGCGCGGCGCAGCCGCTCCGGCAGCACGCCGGCTTCCGCATCCCTTGCCTCGGGCGTCAACGCCGCATCGGACGGAAACGCGCTCTGCCGGATGGGTGCATAGCCCAGCGACTGGGCACCTGCCGAGGTTGAGAGCACGATTGGCGTCACCAGCAGGCTGGCGGCGAAGACAAGCGCGTTAGCCGCGCGCGACGATCGGCGGAATAGAGCGGATGACGGTGTCATGTGCTGCCCCATTGGATACGCATCACGCTGATGCTCTGCCCCAACCAAACGCGCGCCATCGCTTCGCGGTTCCGGCGCGGCCGTGGCGGAGGCGCACCAGTCAAGGACACAAGCGCTCACGATCGCGCGATGGAACCTGACGGCCGGCCCGGAGTTTGCGTCACAATTGATACGCGCCCGTCGCGGGAGAGAACCAGCGTGCATGTCCTTCCCAGTGAGCGTCTCCTGTCCAATGGCGCCGAAGGCACGCCCGCACCCAATGGCCACGCCGAGCTGCCGCCGGTCATCCGCCGCACCGAGCTTGTCGCCCTGTCGCTGGTCGGGCTCCTGATCATCGCCATCGTCGCGGTACTCTATCTGGCCAAGGCGTTCTTCCTGCCGATCACGATGGCCTTCATCGTCGGCACCATGCTGTCGCCGGCGGCAAGCTTCCTCGAGCGCTACCGCGTGCCCCGCGCGATCGGCGCAGTGCTGATCGTCGCCGCCGTCAGCGCTGCCGCTACTTTCACTATCGGGCTCATCTCCGCTCCGGCGATCGAGTGGAGCGCCCGGCTGCCGGAGCTCGCAGCGACACTGAAGGAGAAGATGCACATCTTCGACCGGCCGCTCGGGCTGTGGCAGGAATTGCAGACCATGATCGGTGGCTCCGGGACGCTTGCCCCCTTGCAGTTGCCGAAATTCGAATGGGTGCAGCCGACGCTCGAATTCCTCTCGCCGACCTTTGCCGAATTCCTGCTGTTCATCGCCACCCTGATCCTGTTCATCGCAAGCTGGAAGGACCTGCGGCGGACGCTCGTCATGGCTTTCGGCGATCGCGATTGGCGGCTCCGAACCTTGCGGATCCTGAACGAGATCGAGGGGCACCTCGGCAATTACCTGCTCCTGGTGACCATGATCAATATCGGCGTCGGGATCGGGACCGGGCTCATCTGCGCCGTCACCGGCATGC
This sequence comes from Bradyrhizobium sp. Crot121, assembly GCF_059512385.1. NCBI lineage: Bacteria > Pseudomonadati > Pseudomonadota > Alphaproteobacteria > Hyphomicrobiales > Nitrobacteraceae > Bradyrhizobium > Bradyrhizobium sp. Crot121. The sequence continues at coordinate 22,509 of NZ_JCAMOR010000032.1, forward strand.
CCACCCCGGCAGCTCTCGGCGCGCTCGCCGCCACGCTGAACTTCATCCCGATCATCGGGCCGGTTGCGATGTTCGTGGTATTGGTGCTGGTCGGGCTCGTCAGCTTCTCGACCATCAGCGCCGGATTGATCGCGCCGGCCTGCTTTGCGGTGCTGACCTTCCTCGAGGGGCATTTCATCACCCCGACCATCGTCGGCCGAAGACTTGCCCTGAATGCGCTCGCCATTTTCATCGCACTGGCGTTCTGGACCTGGCTGTGGGGCCCGATGGGCGCGTTCCTGGCCTCCCCACTTCTGATCGTCGCGCTGATCCTCAAGGAGCATCTGATGCCGGTCAATTCGCCGCATCTGCCGGAGGAGTGAACTCAATTTTGGCTCGGGAACTTAGTTCCCGACGCCGCGTTTTGCCAAGAAGCAACATTGGTTCGGGAGCTGTTCGATGTCGGCGACAAGCGATTTCGGATTGAAGAACATGACAGACAAAGCAACCTATGAACGCCTGCAGAAGGATGTCGCCAACGTGAAGGATGACATCGCCGCGCTGACCGACCAGATCACCGAGGCGCTCAACTCGTTCGCCGGCAGCGCCAGAAAACAGGCACGCCGCGGCTACGACCAGGCACGCGACCGCGCCGAATCCGCTGTCGGCGACGTCTCGGAGCGCGGCAGCGCGATGATGGACGCCGCGCAGGACGCGTACTCCTCGATCGAGGAGACGCTGGAGGACGCCATCACCCAGCGCCCGCTGGCGACCGTCGGCCTGGCGCTCGGCCTCGGCTTCCTGATCGGCATCGCCTGGCGAAGGTAGCGGCGGACGCGTCCCCATGCTGCAGCGACTGGTCAGTGATGTCAGGGAGCAGGCCGGCAACGCCATGCGGCTGACGTCGCTTGCGGTCGTGATCGCCGCAACTGTGCTCATTGCGCTCGGCTTCATCTGTGCAGCATTCTTCGTCTGGGTGCAGCGGACCTATGGGCCGATCTGGGCCTGCCTTGCCTGCGCCGCGCTCTTCGTCGTGGTCGCGCTGATCGCCGCCGCTCTCTACGTCGCACGCAAGCGGCAGATGCGGCTGCGCGCCGAGGAGATGGCCCGCGCGGCACGCCAATCCCTCCTCACCAACCCCGCGATGATCGCAACCGGCCTGCAACTCGTCCGCACCATCGGCGTGAAACGGCTGGTCCCGATTGTGGCAATCGGCGGGCTGGCGTTCGGGCTGATGGCCAGCCGCGGCGCGGCGAACGATCAACCGCCACCGGACAAGTGACAGGCGTGCCGTCGTCCCGGCCCACGCCGGGACGACGCGGGGTGAGGTCCGGATTCAAATGTCAAACAGCGGAGAGGATGTGAGTCTGCATTCTCGCAGCACGAACTGCCCGAGCTTTGCGTCACTTTCCGCCCTCCTCGAGAGCAGAGGGCGCGGGGAAAGCCGGGTGCCGGTTGCACCCATGGGTCCCGTGCAACAAAAAGCACGGGGGTAGGACCACAGGTTCAACCGAAGCATTCCGGCTTTCCCTGCGCGATGGTGTTACGGTTTCCTTCGCGCTCTCCCCGGTGACCGGGCTTTCTTGCCACCGTCGTCCGCGGCAGCTCTTGCTGCTCGCGCACTTAGCGCCAGCGTCGGGGCGCCAGGACCACACGACTTCGCCGTCCGCTGATGTCACGCTCGTCAGTCGTGATATCAGCGTCCACCGCATCTCACTGCAACGTTCGTGACGATCGCGACCCGCCCCTCATCCGCCGTGAGACGCGCGGAGTTAAATCACTGATTTGCCCGACGGCGAAAGCCGAATATTTTTCACGCGAGGGGTGGACAGACTTTCGGCTGATTTGCCCGTCGAGTTAATTTGTCGCACCGAAATCAACCACATCGTCATTGCGAGCGAAGCGAAGCAATCCATAGCGCCGCTTGTGGAGACCATGGATTGCTTCGCTCCGCTCGCAATGACGGCGTGAGCAGTCGGCCGATCTCCCGATCGATCACAAACAAATCATCGCAAGCCTTCTGGATAGCGTCACAGTGCTGCGTTAGTCCGAGGCCGCCTGACATTCCAATCCGCAGGATTGCCCGATGATCCGTTTTGCCACCCTGTTCGGTCTCGCATTGACCACCGTTGTGAGCCTGAGTTCACCGGCGCCCGCCGCCGATGACGGGCCGGCCTATGGTTCGGAATTGCAGGGCTTCGAATACCCCTTCCCGGTTGATCGCTACCGGTTCTCGTCGCAGGGCCAGGACCTGGAGATGGCTTATCTCGACGTCAAACCGTCGAACCCGAACGGCCGCACCGTCGTGATGCTGCATGGAAAGAATTTCTGTGCCGCCACCTGGGAAGGCTCGATCAAGGCGCTGACGGCGGCCGGCTATCGGGTGATCGCGCCCGACCAGATCGGGTTCTGCAAATCCAGCAAGCCCGAGCGCTATCAGTTCACGTTCCACCAGCTCGCGGGCAACACCCGCGCGCTATTGGCGTCACTCGGCATCGAGCGTTCGGTGATCATGGGCCATTCGACCGGCGGCTTGCTGGCGATGCGCTACGCGCTGATGTATCCGGCGGCCGTCGATCAGCTCGTGCTGGTCGATCCGATCGGGCTGGAGGACTGGGCAGCCAAGGGCGTGCCGTGGCTCAGCCTCGACGGCTGGAACGAACGCGAGAAGCGCGTGACCGCCGACACCATTCGCGCCTACGAGCGCGCGACTTATTATGCCAACACCTGGGACGCGTCATACGAACCCTGGGTGCAGATGCTGGCCGGCATGTATCGCGGTCCCGGACGCGAGGCGGTGGCATCGAGTTCGGCGCGGCTCTACGACATGATCGCGACCCAGCCGGTGTTCTACGAATTCGAGCGCATCACCGCGCCAGTGCTGCTCCTGATCGGCGACAAAGACACCACCGCCATCGGCAAGGACCTCGCGCCGCCGGACGTTCGCCCCAAGCTCGGCAATTATCCCGTGCTCGGCAAGGAAGCCGCCAAGCGCTTCCCGCACGTGCAACTGATCGAATTCCCCGATCTCGGCCATGCGCCGCAGATCCAGGCGCCGACTCGATTCCACGAGGCGGTGCTTGGGTGGCTGCAGCATCCGGAGACGGGGGCGATGGTGACGAAGTAACGGGAAGCAGGATTGGCGCTGGTCAGCGAGCCATCGCGCTTCACTGGATGCACCACCAGCGTTCGCGCGAGGTTGTCAGCTCATTATGCCGAAAGCGGCACATGGCTATAAAGCCGAGGCGCCGAAGGTCCGTCGCGAGCGAGACCGCTTCAATCGGAAGAGCCGAACGGCGATCTCTTCTACTCACCGTCGTCCGTATAGCTGCACACCCAGACGCCCTTCTCGGGATCCCAATGGCAATATCGCGCCGGCTGACCGCTCCGCGCGAGGCTGACCAAGACCATCCGGGTTTTTGCAGCTTCGCTCAGACCCCTCAATGGATTTTTCACGTCGGTTTGTTTCGTGTAGCCGAGGCGCCTTGCCGCTCTGGGGCTCCGCGGGATCGGCGGTTGATGGTCCGTACGATTGTCAGGCATCGAAGGTCTCCGCTGGCTAGGTTAACCGCTCATTTGAGAGATTCACTTACGGCAAGTCCTATCTGCGCCGCGAGGTGAGCGTTCTCGGCCGGCGTCGAGAGCTGTCGGTTTCGCGCGACTCTCGTGTTATTGCGCGCGTGACTTGCCGTGGCCGTACTGGAAACACCTTCGGCCAGGGGTCCGAACGTTATCGTGAGGTCTTGCGTCCGATCTCGTCCCGCCGAAAGAAACGTTCCGGACGTGTTGGCGGTGAACTCGACGAGCTTCCATGCGGGCGTAGCGCTTCCGTTCGAGACGATCTCGAACTTGACTTCGTGCTGGATGACGTTCGTGGCGCTCTTGCTGTTTTGATAGGGGATGATGTTGGTGAGGTTCGGCAACAAGGCCGCATGGAGCCAGTCATAGAGCTTCAAATCGCTCTCGATGAATAAAGTCGCCTTGGGCGGCTGGTCGTCGATGCATGGAAGGTTCATGGAGGGGTAGCCACTGGCCAATTCCTCCACCGTGAAGAACATGTTGAGTTTATCCGTGCGCGTCGCGGTCGAGTTCAAGCTGCCTCCGAGCCCCGCCACGAACGACTGCGAGTTGCTCCAACTCCTGATGAACGAGACCCCCGGCGACACGCCGCTACTTTCGGCGACGTTCAAATTCAGGGTGACCTGAACGCCCCACCCGTGCTCGAACCATTCGAGGTGTTGGATTTGAATAGGTGGAGCGGCGGGGTCGGGCTTGTAAACCACCGGACGGTGCTTGTCCTCATAAAGAACCCTCTGCACCGCTCGCCGAAGTTCGCAGAGGACCTGGGACGAGATCTGCTCGACCTTGTCCGCGGCATCCTTAGGCGTTCCCCAGAATTCCTGAATGTCGGGCACCACTGTCCCGCATCCGGCGAGAACAATGCCGATCAGAGGCGCAAAACGGCCCTTCGTTGACAAAGTATGCCCCCGTTCGAAATGAACACGCTGAAATTTCTCATAAGGCTAGTCGAAGAAAGCTTGATCCAATTACGATCCAGCCCCGCCCGCAATACCTATGGTTGCATCATAAGCCGAATTGTTTCTTGTGTTGCGAGAGGATCACAACCCAACCGCGTTTTTCGCGACTTCTGCACCGGGCCAGAGCGATCGAGAATTGGGCCAAGAACGCTGCCTTATCGGTGATACGTACGCCGCGACGATCGCCTGTTGGTGGCAAAGACAGAGAGCATACCAACGCCAATCTGGAAGCGTTGCATCGCACCCCGGTCACTGACGAAGAATTGCGGCTGGCGGATGGAAGGAATATGTTGGCCTTATAAATGACGCAGCCGCCCATCGTAAGGCGAGGCTCGGCAGGAAGACCTTACGGCGGATGGTTTGCCTACCCGCACCGGAGGTCACGTCATGTCCATCGCTCCCACACTGCAAAAATACCTCGCCGCTGAAAACATCCAATACGAGGAGATCCAGCACGAGCCGAGCATGTCGTCCACTCGCACGGCCGAAGCATGCCATATCTCGGGCGACCGTCTTGCCAAAGGCATCGTGCTGCGACGCGACGGCGAATATATCCTCGCCGTCGTGCCGGCATCGCACCACCTCCGCCTGTCGGAACTGCGGGCGACACTCGGTGATCATGTCGATATGGCGAATGAAGCCGAAATCAATCGACTGTTCCGCGACTGCGCACTCGGCGCCGTTCCGGCCATTGGCAAGTGCTATGGGCTCGATATTATTGTCGACGATAGCATCGAGACACAGCCGGAAATCTATATGGAAGCCGGCGATCACGAGACCCTGCTTCATCTCACGCATGAGCAGTTTGCGCGCCTGACGGCGAACGCACCGCATGGGCGCTTTAGCGCGCACGACTGAGGATTGGTCGCGCGCATCAAGTGCACCTGAAATCCAGCAATGGAGGTCCGCCATGAAAGTCAAAGACGTGATGCACAAGGGCGTCGACTGGGTCAGCCCCGACACCCCCGTCACCGAACTCGCGAAATTGATGCGGGGGCACGACATCGGCTGCATTCCGATCGGAGAGGACGATCGGCTGATCGGGATGGTGACCGACCGCGATATCGTCTGCAAAGGGCTTGCGAGCAACGACTTCGATGCGCGTCGCGCGACGGCGCGCGATGTCATGACCGAAGGCATCCATTGCTGCCGCGAGGACGATGACCTCGCAAAGGCGATGCATCACATGGAGAAGCTGCAGGTCCGCAGGCTGCCGGTGATCAACAAGAGCAAGCGGATGGTCGGCATCCTCAGTCTCGGCGATGTCAGCCATTCCACGTCTGGCGACAATCTCCTGTCCGAATGCGTCAGGAGCGTCTCGGCTCATCACTGAGGCGTGGCCAGCGTGACAACCGCCAAGCCGCCGCCAAAGGCTGGAGGTGCGGCAGCGTCTTGCTTTGACCGGGGAGTGGTGCCCAGGGAGGGAATCACGGGGTCCGCGCGAGCTCCGGTCCACAATCGCGGATTGGGCGGACAAGTTGTGGACCTGTAGCCCAGGGATTTAGCTCCGATTTCTATCGCCCCCCACAGTGGCGAAGTGGCACCATATCGTTGCTTTGACACGTGCAGCGTAGTTGCGGGCCGCCCTGCTCAACGACCGTATGGTACGCCAAGCCTCCGTGGCTTCTAACCAAGCTTTCGCTTGCTGGAACCTGACATAGACCCAAGCAAATGCGGGGATCTTCATTAATTTGTCTCGGGTGAGACTGAATAGACGCTCTACCAGCACGAGCTTTAACAGCTCGCCCGTGATCAATGTTAAAGCGCTGCTCAGAAACTGCCCCGTCGCGGCTAGATATGCGGCGAGAGGCTTAACAGGTTCCAGAAGAATCACAGGAACTGAAAAGAGTGCAAGCGATGGGTAAGGCGGTAACGACCTGATCCAAGCCCGTAGTCGTCTCAACGGAACGTGGTCAGCGATCCAGTTTGAGATCGGCTTGGCCAGCGCCAAAAACGCCGCATCCACCAGGAAATACACGGCGGCGAAGACGTAAGTAACCGGCCTAAGGATTCTGTTCACAGTCGACCTCTGCGAATCAGACGATCTTCGCAAAGCAAAGTCGGGAACGCTAAAATAGTTTCTTACCAGCAACCGGTTATTCTACCCAGGCCAGGAGCTTTTCACGTGTCCTTTCCAATGGAGGCGCCCTCTTCTGCTCGCTCGCGTTCGGATCTTCGTCCTATTGTTTGTTCGACGGGCAGTTCCTTTACCTGCGCGATCGGTCGCCGAAACTGGACCGAGGAAAATCACTGGCCGCTCTCAGGACTCCCCTTGCCGCTCAGGCTCGGCCTAGCCGTGCTCGGCGGGTCAATGGATGACGGCCGAGACAGTCATCACGATCCGGCAACGTTTCTAGGCGGTGGCGACTACACGTAGTTCGGTGGCAGTGTATTGTGGATGTGGCATGCCGCTACCGCAGCATGACCCAGTGCGACCGATATCTGGTGCAGGTCACTGACGACGTCACCAATTCCGTACAGTCCCTGGACCGTGCTCTGCTGTTTTTGGTCCACGATCAGAAACCCTTCCGCCGTATGATCCGCGCCCACCGCAAGTGACAGGGCGGATCGGACCTCGCTGCCCATCGCAGGATAGATAACATCGAACCCGACTGAGGTGCCATCGATCAGCCGAGCCGCTAATCGACCATCGACTTTTTTAAGCTGAGCGAGTGGCGCAGTGGTGGCAATTGTTGCCTGCTTCAGCTTCATCTCCAGCCCGTCCTCACGCGCGTCATCGGTCGGAACGAGGACTACATCAGTGGTGAAAGTACGAAGGAAAAGCGCCTTGCTCGCTGCATGCGCAAGCGGGCCGATCACCCCTATCCTTTTCGCGCGCGCCTCGAACGCGTCGCATATCGGACAATAGCGCAGCAGACCTTCCTCTACCGCGCTGGCCCAATCCTTCATCGGAGGCTGCCGATCGACGATACCGGTCGCGAGAACGACTTTCGACACCAGGATATTCGCGCGACCGACCGTGGCAGTAAAGCCGCTGCCGGCTCGCGCAAGTGCCTCGACCTTGCCGTCGATCAGCCGAACACCGAGCGCGGCCACCTGCTCTCTCATGCGCGCAAGCAATTCGGCACCGGAAATTCCGTGTGCGAATCCCGGAAAATTGTGGCTTTTCGGAATCAGTGCCGCCCGAGACTCACCGGAATCGACAACCAGAACCTTTCGCTCGAATCGCGCAAGGTAGATCGCGGACACGAGACCCGCTGGCCCGGCACCGATAACCAAGACCTCAACATCTTCAGGCATCTGCGATTAACCCGTTCGCACCGATGAGGTTCTTACACGCTGGAGAATTGGTTTTCAGGAACGGCCTCAAGCCTGGGCCGTTTACCAACTGCCTGAAGCAGACAGTTGAAGAGGCCTTACCGGCGAACCCCAGCCCGTTCGAGGAGGAGCGTGCCGAGGGCTCGCATGACATCGCCGAGGGATGGCTCAAGAAACAATAGCGCCACAAACAGCCGCCAGTTGTCGCCAACTGACGCTTTCGGTCGCCGAATACACAAACATTTGCGGCGCCTGGATCCAGAGCTGCAGTTCACGAGCGCGACCACAATATCCGGTCTGCCCCGGACAGCCGATATGATGACGGATTCAAACGTTATTCGGCTCAGGGCCAATTGGCGACCACGCCCGACCCGTCAATCCACGACAAGAGCGAGCGCCGACGTCGGATTAACGCGGCACCAGTCCGGCGGCCTTCAGGGCCGCCGTGATGATCGGGCCAGGTGCAACGCGCGGCGGCGTGCCGGGCAGCGCGATGGGAAACTCCGGAACCGGGAGACCTGCGGCTTTAAAGGCCGCCGCGATGATGGTGTTGGGGTCGAGCGGCGGACGCATCTGCTGGGCTCGATCATTAGCAGTTGAGGCGCCGCCTGAACCGTGCGTGCCCTCGGCACCTGCTGCAGCAATGAGCAGGGCGTGGTCATCAGTTGGCATCTGAATGGTGGCTGACGTCGGCGCGGCACGGGGCATTTCAACCGGAGATTCATGCAAACCCCAGAAGCGAGAGATGTGATGCGTAGAGGAAATTCCCACATCCAGGAAAAATGCACCGGCAAAGCTGCAACTCTCTTCCATCTTCGTCGCGATCGGCACACCGTGGCCCATGCCGCGGATGGAAAACGCCTCGATCAGTGGCTCACCATTTGCGTCGCTCCATACGCGCCGATTGTGGCTCTCGAGGAATTCTTGATGCGAGGGGCTGTCCGAAAGCCCATGCACGCTGGTCCATTGCCGAATAATGTCTTCACCGTTGGACGGCTTCACGATCGGGTCGCGGGAGCCATGCCATACCGAGATCTTCGGCCACGGCCCGGAATGTCTGGATGCTGCCCGCACGCGATCGCCAAGCGCCTGCGTGGCATGTCCGTGCTCGGTAAACATGGCCTCAAATGCTTGTTGAACGTTGCTGGCGCATCCATAGGGCAACCCGGCGATGATGGCGCCGCCGGCAATAACCTCTGGATAGGTCGCGAGCATAACAGAAGCCATAGCGCCACCGGCAGAGAGGCCGGTCACGAATACTTTGCCCCGATCGCCCGCAAATCTCATCAGGGCATGCTCGATCATTTCCCTGATCGAAAGCGCCTCGCCATGACCGCGCGCGATGTCGCCCGGCAAGAACCACGAGAAACAATTCTTCGGATTGTTGGTGGGCTGCTGCTGCGGATAGACGACCGCGAAGCCGAGCCTATCGGCGAGCGATGACCAGCCGGTACCGTGATCATACTCGGCGGAGGTTTGGGTGCAGCCATGTAGCGCGATGACCACGGGCCTATTGGGCGGAAGGTCCTCAGGCGCGTAGGCAAACATACGGAGATTGCCGGGATTTGCTCCAAACCCGGTCAGTTCTCGCAGCCGTGTCGGGCGGCGGGCGCCCCGCGAATGGACGCCGCGTTCTTTCTGGCCGCCGCAAGAAGACCTTCGAATTTACTGCGAAACTCCTCGCGCATCGGTGCACACCTATGCCAATCACAGGAGATTGTGTGCACCGCAACATTGCAGGCGTCGGAAGCAGAGTCAAGACCGCGGCCGCCAGCTCGCCATCCCGAGCAGACTACGAAAGCCTCAGATCGCCGCTTGCGACACGCGGTCGAAGAAATACAGCCGCTCGGGATTCAGCGCGAGGCGAAGCCGGTCGTGGACTTTCGCTTTGACGATCGGCTCCGAGGCAGAACCACGAACGACCCTCCTCGCTGTTGGTGCGACTAGCCGCTTTGATAGCTTTGACGAAGCCTTCCGGTGTTGGTCGTGCGGTCCACGCTGGCGTAAGCAGGCCAGCCTTGCACGCCCATATTGATCTTGGCATTGATCTTGGCCCAACGGGTCGCGCCAGCAACGGGATGCTTCGCTATGCGCCTATCACCACCACCCGCTGTTCCAGCCCACCCCTACGCTCGGGCCAAATCCCACGCTCACGCCCCATCCTGGGCGCGCGCCCCATCCCCACCCCGGGCTCGCGCCCCATCCCCACCCCGGGCTCGCGCCCCAGCCCCATCCTGGGCTCGCGCCCCACGCCGGGCCCGCAGACCACGCCGGTCGTGGGCTCCAGGCATAGGCGCCGCGCCATCCCGGACCCCACGCCCGGCGCGGAGCCCAAGCGTTGGCGCTGCGCCATCCCGGACGCGACACGCGGCGCGGATTCCAAGCGTGGGCGGCACGCCATCGCGGACCCGAGTGCCGGGCGCTGTGGCGCGGGCCGCTGGTCCAGCGCGCCTGCTGGATCCTTGAAGTTTGCAAGACGATCTCGTTCGCCTTTGTGATCCGATTTGGCATTGCGGAAGCCGCCGTCGAGGTGAGAGCGACACCACCAAGCGCGGCGAAGGCAACAGCAGCAATTTTCAGTCTCATGGATGATCTCCTTCCTTGAGACTACCGAAACGTGTTGCTCGTTCGGTTGTTGCTAAAAGCGCGAGCAGAAGTTTCGATTTGAGCTGCGAAGTTCCCTCCGGCAGCCGCCTAGCGCCTCGAAACGGTGTCCCAGCTCTCGCCGAATGTCGGTTGAGGGTCCAGATGCTGACGTTAAGTGCCGCCGGATCCTTGCCTTCGATCTGCATCTGAAAAGCGGGCGGTGGCGGCTCCAGCGGCCGGGTTCAAGAGCTGTCGATCGGCCCGCTGCAGCGCAACAAGGCGATGAAGCTTCAGACGCAACCTTTCGATGAAAGACTTGGATTTCGCAGACTTGGATTTTCGCAGAGTGGATCGATGCGTTTCCTTCTAGTGCGATAAGAGTACGGGAATTTCGATCCTCCCGTTGAAGACGTCTCGCGTTGCGCTGCCGAGCATCAGCTCGCGCTCGAATCCATGTGCGAACGCGCCCATCACCAGCAGATCCGCGTCTGCTTGCTGCGCATAGGCCAGAAGGGTCGCGCCAATGTTCAGGGTCTCACGCTGGATCGTGCTGAATTTGGCATCAACCTGCCACCGCGCCAGATAGCGGCAGAGTGCGTGTCCGGAATGAGGTATCGGAAACAGCTTGTCGTCAATGACCGATACGACGAGCACCTCACGCGCCTCAGCGAGAAGGGGCAAGGCGTCGTGCACTGCACGAACTGCCGAGCGTGTTCCGTCCCATGCAACGACAATCCGGTCTTTTGCGACTACAGGAGTGTTTGGTGGCACGAAGACAATTGGCCGACCACTCGCAAACAGGGCGGCCTCGACCAGTTCTTTGCGAGGCGCATCAAGTGGTCCGCGCACATCGATCACCAGGACGTCGTGCACCTGGGTGCAATGGATCATTCGTTCGCGAAGCGAGACGGACTGGTTTTCGGCCAGCAGAATGTCACACGATACGTTTGCAGCCGTCGCAGCGGACTGAACAAGCTCCGCCGTTTGTGCCACCCGTTCACTTGACGTTGCTGACCTGGCGGCAGGACTCCCGACTTGCCGAATGTCCGGTTCAGGCAGCGAGTCGCGGAGGTCGGTCTCCACATCTGCAATCAATGCAGATAGATGCGCGCCATACATGCGAGCCAGGGCGATCGCACAATGCGCTCCGCTCGAGAGGTCATCTCTGCGCGACGGAGACAGGAAAACGAGTATGTCCTTCATGTTCCACCACCATACAGCTCAAGAGATCCGCATTCATTGGCGCACGTGATCAATTGTCCTCAGGCTGCCGGCTCCCAATTGTCCACCTGCAATGCGACGGGATCGTGTTGAGTGTCCCTTCCCGCCGGCCGGTTCCGCAACCTCTTCTCGCGAAGCGGGATGATGATCGCCGGTGGCGACGTTGACGCAAATGTCGCAGGCCGTGCAGCGCGTCGATGACCTCGATCATTCGGCGGCCTCCGCATAGGCAAGATCGGCACGCGGACGCACCGAGCTCCAGACCTCGTCGAGACCGCCGGCCGTGATGTAATGGCGCTCACGCTCGTCCCGAGCCGGAAAATCGTCGCGCCGGTGCATGCCGCGGCTTTCCGCGCTGCGATACATCCAGCGCGCCGTCGCCAGCATCGCTGCGCTTTCCCGCGCACGGAGCACGTCTTCCTGCGTCGCGGCACCCGCTTGCGATACATTGATCCAGAGCGCATCGAGCCGCTCCAGCGAGGCACTGAGACGCTCGGCCTCACGGAAATAGTTCAGCTCATAGGGAAAGAGCTCGTCTTGAACCGCTCTTGCGAGCTCCGCGGGCTTGTACGCCCTTCCGTTGCGCGTCCGAAGCGCCACTGTTCCCACCGATGACAGTTCACGTCGCGGCGCGGGCGAGGCTGCTTTCAAGGCGCGAGGAGAGATCAAGCGGAGGCGCTGAAAGATATTCTTTGCGGTCTTGCACGCGCAAAGAAATCAGAAAACTCCCGGACACCGGACAATTGGAAAACCGCTCTATTTCTGTCCGGCCAAATTCGTGGGACATTTTTCGACGCGTGGAAGGCTTGCACTCATCAGAGGCACGCCGCTGCCCGCGAAAGGCTTCTTCCAGCGGGAGCATAATTCCGCGAGGTTCGACGAGAGGAGCAACCGATGGCCAAAGCGGATATCCATCTCGTCGATGAAACCGACGAGATCGAGCGCCAGTTTCGCTCCGTCATGCGCCGCCTCGCCGGCGGAGTCAGCATCATCACCGCCGGGCGCGACGACGACATCACCGGAATGACGGTCACCTCGCTGACCTCGCTCAGCGCCGCCCCGCCGCGATTGCTGGTAAGCATCAACAGGCAGGCATCTTCCTTCGCCTTGATCGAGCGCCACCGGTTGTTTGGCGTCAACATCCTGGGTTCGGACCAGCAGGTGCTGGCCGCCCGCTTCAGCAATCGCCGGCTGAAGGGCAGCCAGCGCTTCGACGGCACGACATGGTTCACCGGCTCCTCCGGCGTGCCGCTGCTGGGCAAAGCGCTGGCGACCGTCGAGTGCCAGGCCGAGGAGATCATCGAGCGTTATTCGCACGGGATTATCGTCGGCCGCCTGCTCAGCATGGAGCTGTCGCATCGGCTGTCCGGCCTGATCTACTGGAACCGTCAATACATCCAGATCGACCACGACACGGACCTGGACCGTCTTGCGGAGGTAAGTATCCCCTTGGCGCACGTCCGCTGAGGGCAACGGGGGTCGAGACAGCATGAAGCGCGAAACTCCACCGCAATCGCAATTCGCTGCAGCGGGCGACAGTGCGCCGTCGACCGCGCGCTGGCAACTCGACCGGATCGTCGCCGAATTGCGCGTCTCGCGCGAGGAGACCCACAGCATCCGCCGCGACGGCGAAGCGCGACGAGCGCCGTCTCGCGAGGCGCTGGAGGCCGTTCTCGACGGACTGACGGAGGCGCTGTTTCCAAGGCACTATGGGCGGTTCGATCTCGACGGCGAGAACATCGACTATTTCGTCGGCAACACGCTGAGCGTTGCCCTGGATTCGCTGTGCGAGCAGATCCATCGCGGCGCGCTGTTCGTCGGTGACGAGTTGTTGCCGGGTTTTCGCCGAGAGGATGCGATCGAGCTGACGCGCAGCCTGGCTTCCCAACTGCCTTCGGTGCGCGGCGTGTTGATCAACGACCTGCGAGCGGCGTTCGTCGGCGACCCGGCCGCGCGCAACTTTCCGGAAATCCTGATCGGCTATCCCGGCATGACCGCGATCATCCACCACCGCCTCGCCCATATCCTGCATCGCCAGGGCGCGCGGCTCGTCGCGCGGCTGATAGCCGAGATCGCCCACGCCCGGACCGGCATCGATATCCATCCGGGTGCCAGCATCGGCTCGGGCTTCTTCATCGATCACGGCACCGGAGTCGTGATCGGAGAGACCGCCGTGATCGGCGACAATGTGCGCATCTACCAGGCCGTCACGCTCGGCGCGCGGCATTTCCCGACTGACGACGAAGGCAACTTGATCAAGGGCGATGCGCGGCATCCGATCGTGGAGGATGACGTCGTCATTTACGCGGGCGCGACCATCCTCGGCCGAATCACCATCGGCCGCGGCTCCACCATCGGCGGCAATGTCTGGCTGACGCGCGACGTGCCTGCAAACAGCGTGGTGACGCAGGCCACGGCCCGGAACAAAGTCGGTACAGGTGTCGACCCGAGCTAGCTAGGCTGCCGAAGCGGTTAGTTATGTGAGGGGTACTGTCGTCCGTACTTCGACAGAGCTACAGAATTACTTTCTACTTTGATGGATAAATTTAGAAGATTCTAGCTGATAAAGCCCGAATAACGCAATGGACCAAACGTCCTCGAAAAGAGACGTTGCGGCCACATTTCCCCTTGATCTCTCGGAAGGATGACGATGCGCCTCGTGACAAGCATGTTTGCTGCCCTTGTGGCGGTCGGGATCGCGTTGGGCCAGCCGGTTTCGGCGCGGGCGCAGCAGCCGTTGCGCCTCGGCTTCATCCCGGTGATGGGCGCGGCACAGGTCTTCGTCGCGGACGGCGAAGGCTGGATCAAGCAGGCGGGACTGACGCTGACCACGAGCACGTTCGAGTCGGGCCCGAACATGATCCAGGCACTACAGTCCGGCACCCTCGACGTCTACGTGGCCGGATTGGCGCCGCTCTTGGTCGCCCGTGCGAAAGGCATCGACGTGCGCATCGTCGCCGCGACAGTGGTCGAGGAAATGGGATTTGCGACCAGCGCCGCGTTCTCTCCGCAGATCGAAGGCAAGGATCCGGCGGCTGCGTTCAAGGCGTTTCGTGAAAAGAACGGCCGCCCGGTCAAGCTCGCGACCCAGCCGATCGGCTCGGGCCCGAACACCGCCTTGCAGCACTGGCTGTGGGAAGTCGTGAAGGCCGACAAGGCAGATGTCCAGATCGTCGAGATGGGCATCGACGCGACCCAGCGCGCGATCGCGACCGGGGCGGTCGAGGGTGGCTCGGTGCGAGAGCCCGCGCTTTCCATCATCCGCAAGCAGAATCCGGCGATCAAGCTGATCGCGACCGGCAAGGACATGTTTCCGAATTTCCCGGGCGTCGTGGTCGCGGTCATGGGCTCCTTTGCGGACAAGAATCCCAAGGCAGTCGACGGCCTCGTGCGTTCGATCATCCGCGCCACCGCACTGCTGAAGGAGCACCCGGAGCAGGCCGTGAAGCATGTCGGCGCCGCCTTCGGCAAGGGCCTTGTGCCCGATGACATCCTGTTGGAGTCGCTGAAGTCGCCGCAGACCCAGTTCACCTCCGATCCGCGACGCATCGAGGAATCGACTCGGCAGTTGCAGGAGTACCAGGTGAAGATCGGCGCGCTGCAGAAGGCGGAGCCCCTCGAAGGCTTGTTCGCCTTCGATGTCTATAACCGCGCCACGGCCAACTAGCGACGCCTGCAATTCACGGAACGGACGCGGCCGGTGACACGCACACGATCGTTGACGCTGGGCGCGTTGGGCTTTGTCGCCTTCCTCGCATTGTGGGAGGCAATGCCCGCCTTCCAAATCGTGCCGGCATCGGTGCTGCCGCCGCCGAGCGCGTTGCCGCGGGCTTTCTGGCGCGAGCTCTCGAGCGGCATCTGGTTCGCGGCGTTGACGACGAGCCTGCGCAATTATCTCGCGGGGCTTGCGATCGGCAGCCTGCTCGGTATCGCGCTCGGCGTTGCGACCGGCATGTCGGCAACGCTGGAATCGTTCCTCGCCTGGATCGTGCGCATCTTGCGGCCGATCCCGGGACTCGCATGGGTGCCGTTCGCGATCCTGTGGTTTGGCATCGATCCGGCCGCCGCCATCTTCATCATCTCAACCGGCGTGTTCTGGATCTGCTATTTCGCGGCCCTTGGCTCGGTCCACTCGGTGGAGCGCGACCTGATCGAGCTGGCCGATGCGTTCGGATTCCGTCGCGCGGATCAGAAGCTGGTCAAGGTGATCCTGCCTGCCGCCGCGCCCGGGATCCTGGTCGGCCTGCGGACCGCGCTCGGGCAGGCCTGGATGGCCGTCGTCGCCTCCGAGATCTTCGGCGTGCCTGGTCTCGGCCAACGCATGATGCAGGCCTCCAACCTGCTCGCGAGCGACGTCGTGGTGATCTACATGGCCACGATGGCCGCGCTGTACGGACTGATTGACACCTCTTTCGTCGCGCTGCAATCACGGATGCTGCGATGGAAGCGATAATTTCGCTGCGCAGCGTCGGCCTGTCATTCGTACGCGATGGCGAGCGGACGGAAGTGCTGCGCGACCTCGACCTCGACGTCGCGCCCGGCCGTTTTGTCGCCGTGCTCGGTCCCTCCGGCGTGGGCAAGTCGACGCTCTTGCGCGTGATCGCCGGGCTGCTCCAGCCGAATGCCGGAGAGGTCCGCGTCAATGCGCGCGCGGAAGGATACAGGCTCCCGGTCGCGCTGGTGTTCCAGGACGCGCGCATGCTGCCTTGGCGTACCGTGCTATCCAATGTCGGTTTCGGCCTCGAGCACGGCAAAGTCAGCACGCACGAGCGCCACAAGATGGCGCGCGCCGCGCTCGCGCTGGTCGGCTTGTCCGGTTTCGAGAAGCGCTATCCGCACGAGATGTCCGGCGGACAGCGTCAGCGGGTGGCGCTGGCGCGCGCGCTCGCCGTCGATCCCGACATCCTGCTGATGGACGAGCCCTTCGCCGCCGTCGATGCCCTCACCCGGGAAGCGCTGCAGGACGAATTGGCGCGCATCCATACCGCCACCCACAAGACCGTCATCTTCGTGACCCATTCGATCACGGAAGCGGTCTATCTCGCCGATGAGGTGATCGCGATCACGGGCAAGCCGGGGCGCCTCGCCGCCTCCATTCCCATCGACGGTGCCCGGCCTCGTCGCCGCGACGATCCGGCGAACCGCGAGCTGATTGCGCAGCTGCGCGCGATCCTTGGGGACGAGGATCCGGCCTGAGCCGCCGCACGTCAGGCCGTCACCGTCGTCTTCCACCGCGTGAAGCGCCGCTCGAGCGCTTCGAGGATCGCATTGAACGTCAGGCCGATCACGGTAATGCCCAAAATTCCGAAATACATCTGCGGGATCAGGAAGCTGTATTGGCTGTAGATGATGAGATAGCCGAGGCCGGCCTTCGCACCGACCATTTCGGAAGCGACCAGCACCAGCATCGCAGCCGCGCTCGCCAGGCGGATACCGACGAAGATCGTGGGAAGCGCTGCCGGCAGAATCACCTTGCGGAACAACTGCGGCGGTGTCGCGCCCATGGTGCGCGCCGACTTGATCAGGAGCGGATCGACCTGTTTCACCGCCGCAATGGTGTTGAGGAGCAGCGGCCAGGCGCAGCTATAGATCACCATCGTGACCTTCGAGACCTCACCGATCCCGAGCAGCAGGATGAACACGGGTAACAGCGCGAGTGGCGCCGTATTGCGGCAAATCTCGATGATTTGGTTGAGCAGATCGCCAAGCCGGGCATACCAGCCGATGGCGAGGCCCAGCGGAACAACAAGTACGACGGAAATCAAGAAGCCGCTCAATGCACGCAACAGGCTGGCGGTCACGTCATCGTAAAGCTCCCCGCTCTGCGCAAGCTGCCAGCCAGCCGCGATGACTTCCGAAAACGGTGGCAGGAATGCGCGATCGATCAGCCCGAACCGGGGAGCCGCCTCCCATGCCGCAAGCAGAACCAGCAGCAGCAGCGACCTGCGGCCGAACGCGACCAGCCAACGCACGAAACGATGCAGCGCACGCGCCACCGCCGACGGTTCCTCTTCTATCTTGCCAAGCGACGCCGGCCGTCCGCGCGAGTTCGAGCAGCGTCAGCATCTCAAGGCTAGACATGCGCAACATCCTCCACAGAACGATCGGCGCGCGACGCGACATGAGCACCGGCAAGCTGTCCTTGCTGGGCCTTCAACACTTCCTCGCGCAGCAAGCTCCAGACCTCGTGCCGGACCCGCCCGAATTCGGGCAGCGATCGCACGTCATCCATCTCGCTTCGCAACAGTTCGGGAATGTCGACGACATGCTTGATGCGACCGGGCCGCGACGTCATCACCGCGACACGCTGGCCAAGCACGACCGCCTCGTCGATCCCGTGCGTGATGAAGACGATGGTCTTGCCGGTGGTCCGCCAGATGCGCAGGAGTTCGCCCTGCAGCGTCTCGCGCGTCTGCGCGTCGAGTGCTGCGAACGGCTCATCCATCAGCAACACTTCCGGATCGTAGGCAAGGCTGCGCGCGATCGCCACGCGCTGCTTCATGCCGCCGGACAGTTCGTGCGGGTACCGGTCGGCAAAACCCGCGAGCCCGACCAGATCGAGATAGTGCAGCGCGATCGAGCGGCGCTCCCTCGCTTTCAACCCTGCAATGTCGAGCCCGAACTCGACATTCTGCGCCGCCGTCCGCCAGGGAAACAGCGCGTATTGCTGGAAGACGATGCCGCGGTCGCGCGCCGGGCCCGAGATCGGTCGTCCATCGAGCAGGATCTGGCCGCTGGTCGGTGCGGTCAGCCCACCCAGGAGATCAAGCAAGGTCGACTTCCCGCAGCCGCTCGGGCCGACCAGGGCCAGGAATTCGCCCGGCCGGACGTCGAGCGTGACATCCTCCAGCGCGATGAACCGCCGCGCCGGTCCACCGCTTTCGCCGCGGACGAGGAACTCCTTGCGAACCTGTTCGAAGCGGATCTTTGCGGTGCTCATCTGGCTTCCGCTGCCTTGCCCGAACGATAATAGTTGAACTGGTTGATGTAGGTGTCGGAGGCCTTGATCTGGTCGGGCTTCAGCAGACCATCCTTCACCAGCCAATCGATCCACACCTGCAATTGCTGGTCGGTGATCAGCCCGCCCTTTGATGCGACGCCGGTGCTCTTCCAGTATTTGATCGACGAGGCGTCTTCGTTTCGCTTGCGCTCCGCAACGATCTTGTTGAAGCGAGCCCGCACTTCCTCCGGCGGGGTTTCGCGTGCCCATTCGATGGCGCGAGAGATGCCCTCGACCAGTTTGCGCGCTGTATTCGGATTCTCCTTGATGAACTTGTCGCGCAGCACATAAGCGCCACCGGTGAAGTTGCCGAACAGGTCGGTGTCGGCGAACAGTTTTCGCAGGCCGCCGCGTTCCAGCGCCTTGTCGCGCAGCACGCCGTTGAGCGCGGCCACCTCGACCTGGTCCTGCCGCAGCGCCTGCTCGCCGGTGACCGGTGGGACCGCCACCAGCGTCACCTGCTTCGCCTCGCTCGCGCTCAGCCCGTTCCGCGCCAGATATTCGCGGAGCACGAATTCAAGGTGGGCGCCGAGCGTATTGACTGCGACCTTCTTTCCGATCAGGTCGCGCGCCCCCTTGATCGGACTGTCCTCCTTCACATAGTAGCCGTAATACGTATCGGCGTCGGAGCCGTAATAGCCCACCACCGCCTTGATCGGCGCTCTCGCCGCAATCAGCTTGATGATCGCGCCATAGAAGGCGCCGCCGATGTCGATGTCGCCGGTGACGACGGTCTGAATGTCCTGCGGCCCGCTGATGGTGTTGCCGACCCATTTGAGCTTGAGCGGCGCGAGGTAACCGAGATCCTCGGCCAGTTCGGGGAACGTCACCTGGCCAGCCCAGCCCTGGTAGCGGATCTCGGTCTTTTCCAGTGGCTCGGCCAAGGCTTGGCCGACAAGGCCAAGCGTCAGCGCGAATGCCCACAGAACATACCGGATCTTCGTTGCAGCAACGCTCCCGGACCAGAAGCCAGCCGAACGAGCCGATCGATGCGTCATGCTCATCTGCCGAACTCCCCGCTACGCGGCCTTGGCTGCCTGCGGCTTGGTCGCCTTGATGCGTGTCACGCTGTGGCGACCATCGATGCTGACCGGCACCTCGCCATCGACCGTGGCGCGGCGGACGACGCGGTGCTGGTCGCCGTAGTCATTGACGGCATAATGCTGCGTCGCGCGATTATCCCAGATCGCGACGTCGCCTGCCTTCCAGCTCCAGCGCACGGTGTTTTCCGGCGCGGTGATATGCGACTGGAACAGGTCGAACAGTTTCTGGCCGTCATATTTCGGCAGGCCGGCGAACCGCTGCACGAAGTTGCCGAGCACCAGCGTCCGCTCGCCGGTTTCGGGATGGACGCGAACCACCGGATGTTCGGTCTCGTAGACCGTACCCGTGAATACTTCGTCGAAGTGTTTCCTGTCAGCGTCGGTGGCGCGCGACTTCACTGCATAATCATAGGCGTTGCTGTGGACCGCCCAGAGTTCGTCGGCGAGCCGCCGGAGCGGCGGCGGCAAATCGAGATAGGCCGCCGCGGTGTTCGACCAGATCGTGTCGCCGCCATAAGGCGGAATCACCACGCCACGGAGTACCGAGATCTTCGGATAGGCGTCGACAAAGGTGACGTCAGTGTGCCACTGGTCGGCGCGGCCTCCGCCCCTTCCCGAATCCAGTTCGAGGATCGACGACGTGCCCTTGGCCGGGCCGATGGTTGGATGCGGCACCAGTCTGCCAAGCCGCACCGCAAAGCGTTCCTGCTCGGCATCGTCGAGATGATCTTGATTGCGGAAGAAGATCACCTTGTGCTCAAGCAGCACCTTGTTGATCGCGGCGATCGTCTGGTCAGGCAGATCGCCCGCCAGATTGATGTTCCTGATCTCCGCGCCGAGGCGCGCTGCACGCTTGACGATATCAGCGCGCGGGATGACGTTATCGATGCCATCAGTTTGAGCCATGGTCGTGTCCCCTATTCGGCCGCAACAATCTGCGGCGATCGCCAGAGTGCTGATGCGTAGAGATCGGCGGCATGTTTCGACCTCGCGATTGGGCGTAAATCGTAAGAGCGATCGACCGTCAGTCAATGAAATGAAACCAGCTTTGTTTTCGACGACAGACAATGATCGCGTTTCCGTCGATGCGGGTGCTGGAATATTTGCGATGACGATCGTCTTGCGGGCACCGACCGCATGCACGGCCAGTCGAAATCGAAGCTCTTTAAGCCGAAAACTCTCGTACTGACGTCGCACAGGGTGCCCGATGCGTGGTCATTCCTATCGCAGCATGCGGTCTCGTCTCCTATCGGCGAACAACCCAAAATGTTCATGCTGGCTTCCGACGCAACTATGTAAATTCATTTCATCGACATTCTCGCGATCGCAGACGTAGACTCTTTCGCACTGCAGCTTGAGTGCGAGCAGGAAACGCAGTGACGACGGATGCCCGGAAATGTCGCAGCCCGACGGCGTCATCAGCCTTCAAACATGCGCGGGTCCTAAGACATGAGCGATCGACGGCAGCTAACCCTCAATCTCTTCATCTATCCCGGCGGCCATCACGAGGCCGCGTGGCGCTACAAGGGCTCCGCAGCGGACCGGATCCTCGATATCACCTACTACCAGGAGCTGGCGCAGCGCACCGAGGCGCACAAATTCGATGCGATCTTCGCCGACGGTCCCGCGCTTGCCGACAATGTCCGCTATGCGCAGCGCTTCCGGCTGGAGCCGATCACCTCGCTCGCCGCGATTCGCATGACCGCCTGATCTTTCCGGATCATGCCCCGCGTCTTCGGCGGGGATTTTCGTGCACGCCAAGCATCACAACTTCTCCGAGACTGCAATGAATATGCCTCGTTTCCTGCTACTTTCGGCCTTTCTCATCATCGGTGCGCTGGCAGGCGCCCCTTCCCGCGCCGAGCCAGCCAAGACCGAGATCAAGCTCGGCTTTGTGCCCGGCCCCTATATCGACGAGTTCAAGGCCGGCGTTCAGCCTGAACTCGAGAAGAAGGGCTACCGCATCAAATACTTCGAATTCTCGACCGGGCTCGAGGCCAACAACGCCGTGTTCAAGAGCGAGATCGATGCCAATGTCATGCAGCACACGATCTTCCTGAATTCCTACAATGAGCGCCAGAACACCGACCTTGTCGGCATTGTCCACGTGCCGACGCCGCCGATGGGTCTCTATTCGAAGAAGCATGCGCTCGGCACGCCCATCAAGCCCGGCTCGACGGTGGCGGTCCCCAATGATCCCGTCAACCTGCAGCGCGCGCTGTGGATCCTGCGCGACCTCGGCCTCGTGGAAATTCGCGACAGCAAGCCGGTCGATGTCACCGAACTCGACGTCATCAAGAATCCGGGCGGCATCAAGATCGTGCCGCTGGAGGCCGCGCAGGCGCCACGCGCGCTTGACGACGTCGACTTCGCCGCCATTCAGGGCAATTTCGCGATCTATAGCGGGTTGAAGCTGACGACCGCCTTCGCGCTGGAAAAGATGACGACCCCTTATATCAACGTCGTTGCGGTGAAGCGCGGCAACGCGGAGAGCGCATGGGCACAGGACATCGTCGCCGGCTATAAGTCGGAAACCTTCAAGGCCGCGATCCGAAGCGACCGCTTCTATGACGGATTCACGCTGCCGGATTATTTGAAATGACCGGCTCGCCGCGAGCGAACCGCCGCGTAGCGCGCCGTCCGGCCAACGGCGCGGCGGCCGGATCTCAGCTCACGTCGTACGGGTTACCGGAAGCCGCAGTCCCGCCTGCTCCATCAGCGGCAGCACGCGGCGACCGAAGAACTCGAGATCAGGCTTGAAATCGAAGAAGCTGAGCTGAAGCCCGTCGATGCCGGCCTTCTTGAGCTGGATGAACTGATCGACCACCTGCTCCGGCGTGCCGATCACCTCGATATTGCCACCGATCGCACGCCGTTTTGGCGCGTCACGACCTATCCTTCCCTTCCAGGCGTGCGCATCGCTGGCGAAATTCTGGAAGCCAGCGACGGGGTCGATGTGATCGACGATGGCGTCATGGTACTGCCACGTCTCCCGCTCGGTCTCGCGGCAGATCACCATCGGATTGAGCAGCGTCCGCACCTCGCGTCCGACCTCGATCGCGGCCTGCTTGACACGTTGCGCATGCGCTGGAAGCGCCTCGATCGCGCTCTCGAAGGACGAGCCGGCGGGGCTCGTGATGAACACGATGTCGGAATAACGGCCGGCAAACGCGATGCCGGCGTCCGATCCAGTGGCATTGACGAGGATAGGCCGTCCGAACCGCGGCTTCGGCGTCACGAACGCATTGCTCAGCCGCCACGGCGACTTGCCCGAGAAGGAAAAATTCTCGTCATCGTTCCACAGCCGCTGCAGCACCTCGATGAACTCCGCCGCCAGTTCGTAACGGCGATCATGCTCGATCTGGTTCCATCCGAAGGCCTCGTGCTCGATCGCGCGATGCCCGGTGACGACATTAATGCCCCAGCGTCCGCGCGAGATGTGATCCAGCGTCGCGCCGTATTTGGCGAGATGCAGCGGATGGATCGGACCGTAAAGCACATGGATGGTCGAGATCAGCATGATCTTTGACGTGAGTGCCGCCAGCGACGCGGTCGTCATGAACGAATCGAGCGCCTCGCCGGTGAATACCCCGCCATAACCGCCTTTCGGCAACCATTGCGACAGCGCAAAGACCAGATCGAAGCCAAAGGCTTCGGCAGTGAGCGTCAGATCCCGGTTGTAGTCGAACGTCCACGTCGTCGTTCGCGGCAAGGTCGACGCACTCCAGCCGCCCGCCTGGATCGGCAAGAACAAGCCGAGCAGCAAAGGCTGGCTCAGCGACTTCGATAGCGGACTATCCGGAAATTGCGTCGGACTTGGAAAGATCGGCGATCCAACAATCTCGCCCGGCTTGTGGACTATCGTCATGGCTAACCCCTAGAAGGCCGGAATCTGGCCTGGCAATGTGTCCTTGATGAGCTGCCGGATCGTATCGTTCTGATAGGCGCGCACCAGCTTCGACACCCAAGGGGCATCCTTGTCCCGCTCGCGCACGGCGATGAAATTGTTATAGGGATTGTTGACGGCGGATTCGGCGGCGATGGAATCCTTGCCCGGAAGCAGCCCGGCCGGGACCGCGTAGTTGGTGTTGATCACCGCAGCGTCCAGGTCATCCAGACTGCGTGGAAGCTGGGCCGCGTCGATCTCGCGAAGCTGCAGCTTCCTTGGGTTGTCAGTCACGTCGAGCACGGTCGGCGATATTCCGACACCGTCCTTGAGCTTGATCAGCTTCTCGGCCTGCAGCAGCAGGAGCGCACGCCCTCCATTGGAGGGATCGTTCGGGATGCCGATCGACGCGCCGCCCTTGATCTCGCCGATGGACTTCACCTTCCTGGAATAGAGGCCGATGGGGGCGACGATCGTCTCGCCGACCGGCCTGATCTTGTAGCCTCTCGTCTTGATCTGGTTCTCGAGGAAGGGCCTGTGCTGGAACGCGTTTGCATCCAGATCGCCTGCGTCGAGCGCGGCGTTTGGCAAGAGATAGTCGTTGAACACCACCACAGTGAGGTCGAGTCCGTCCTTGGCGGCGATCTCCCTGACCTTCGCCCAGACGATATCGCCGTCGCCGGCCGCAATGCCGACCTTGATCTTCTGCTCCGCCCAGGCGGGCATGGCGAGGAGCGCGACCCCAACGACAACAGAGAGCAACCAGCGTTTCATCTATAGATCTCCATCCAGGCAGTGTGGGCGCAAGAATCTAGGATTTGGACTTATGTCCGGCGCGAGCGAGAGCATCTTTCAGCTTGTCGTATTCCTCGCATCCGCCGGGGTGACACAATAGCCGCAGCAGCTCGAGGTTCTTCTCTGCGCGCGCAAAATCGCCGATATCGATGAACAGCTCGCCCTGGTATTCGAGCGCCGGCCGATGACTAGGATCGTAGAAAATAGCTTCCTTGTACCACCGCGCCGCCTCGCCGTAGCGCTTGAGCTTACGCAGCGAGAAGCCGAGCAGATTGTACACGTCGGCATGATGGACGGTTTCTGCAAGCGTCAGCAGCTTGGCGGCCGCTTTCTCGTATTCGCCGGAATAGATCTCGACCCGCACCGCCGATAAATCAGGAAGATCGCTTGACGGGGCGGTGTCCATGGCTATGGCCGCCCCGCTCGCGGCGAGCCCGATCGCAACGATCACGTTGCGAAGCAAGCTGAGACCGTGGAGCCGTGCCGTCGTCTGCGACCTCAGCATGATTGGACCTCGCAGGACAGGCACGTCGGCCATCAGGCCGCCTGCGGCTTGCCGCCATATTCGCCCATGGCGGACAGGATTCGTCGCTTGTAGCTGGCGAACTCAAGGTCCGCACGGTCGCGGTCGCGTGGAAGGTCGATCTTGATGTCGTCGACGATCCGGCCGGGACCGCCGGCCATTACCACGACCCTGTCGCTGAGGTAGATCGCTTCATCCACGTCATGCGTCACCAGAATCATGGTGATCTGCTCGACGCGCCAGATGCGCTGCAATTCGGCCTGGAGATGGACCCGGGTCAGGGCGTCCAGCGCGCCGAGCGGTTCGTCGAGTAGCAGGATCTCCGGGCGGTTCACCAGGCCACGGGCGATCGCCGCACGCTGCGCCATGCCGCCGGACAGCTGATGCGGATAGGCCTTCTCGAAACCTTTCAAGCCGACAAGGGCGATATGCTCGGCGATCGTGGCAGCCTTGTCCGCGGCGCTCCTGCCCGAATTCTCCAGGCTGAGACCGATATTGTCCTCGAGCGTCAACCACGGCAGCAAACGGTGGTCCTGGAACACGATGCCCCGCGAGAGCGCGGCACCGGTGACCTGCCGGCCGTCGATAAGAATATCCCCGCGATAGTCGCGCTCGAGACCGATGATCAGCCGCAGCAGCGTCGACTTTCCGCATCCGCTCGGCCCGACCAGGGAAACGAACGCGCCCGGCTTCACATCGAGATTCACATGGGACAGGACGTGCACCGGCGGGCGGCCGGCGACAGCATAGGTCTTGGATACGTTCCTCACCTCGAGCTGGCCGGATGCGGCCATGGCATACTCCTGTTGACGTGATGCGGCCGCCGACGCGCGGTTCAACCCTCGTAGCCCTGCTTCCAGCGGAGCACGCGGCGCTGCAACAGATACATGCTGCGGTCGATTGCGAAGCCGACGAGACCGATGATGACCATGCAGACGACAAGCTGATCCGTGAGCAGCAGGCCCTGCGCGCGGAAGATCAGGAAGCCCAGCCCCTCCAGCCCGCTCAATCCTTCCGCAACGACCACCAGCGCCCAGGCAAGGCCAGCCGAATAGCGCAGCGCAACCATAATCGACGGCGTTGCAGCGGGCAGAATCACCTTGCGCACCAGCTGCCTGCGGGTGAGCGTGAGGACCTCCGCCAGCTCGATGTAACTCCTGTCAACGCTGCGAATGCCCTGGAGCGTGTTGAGGAATACCGGGAAGAACACGGATTTGGCGATGACGAGCACTTTCGCGGGCGCGCCGATGCCGAGCCAGAGAACGATCAGCGGCAGCCAGGCAATGCCGGGAATGTGCCGGATCGTATCGAAGGTCGGGCCGAAGAACTGCTCGACCTTGCGCGACAATCCCGCCGCGATCCCCAGCGCGACGCCGGCGAGCGAACCGTAGATGAACGCCTGCCCGACGATCTTGACGCTGGCGAGAAAATCCAGCGCCAGGTTCTGCTTGGTCAGCATCTTCCAGAACGCCGTGACGACGGTGATCGGCTCCGGCAGGAACACCGGGTCGATCCAACCGCGAGTGGACGCCGTTTGCCATAGGGTCAGGATGATCGCGGGCAGCACAATGCCGATCAGCGCAGGTCCCTTGTACGCGCGCCCTTGCCGCGCCGCGACTGCCGAGCCGCCGGTTCGGATTCCGGAGCCGTCGATCGCCTCTACGCTATCGGTCATGCTGACAACATTCTTTCAACAGATCACTACGACGCCCCGGCACTCGCCGCGTGCCGAGGCGTGCGCATCGGTTACATCCGCGCGTCAGTTGTAGATCGAGTGGGTGCCGCCTGCGAAGAAGCGCCCATCGACGAAAGCATCGATCTGCGCGTCGGTCAGCTTGCGCTCGGAGAGGATGTCGTCGCCGTTGGCAATGTACCAGGCCTGGAACTTCTTGATCGCATCGCGCGCACGGTCGGCATTCGGCTCGCCCGCCATGAACTCCCATTCGCCGGCGTGGGTAATCTGGAACTTCGCGACCTCGATCGGAACGCGCGTCTCCTTGGCGACGATCTCGGCCGCTTCGTCGACGTGATCGGTGGCCCACTCGCGCGTACGCTCGCGCGCGGCAAGGAACGCCTTCACAAGGTCTGGATATTTGTCCACGAAGTCGCGGCGAGCGAAATAGGTCACGCGCCCCGCATTGTTCACATAGATGCCGTCGTCCGGCGAGCGGCCGACCACCTTGAGCTTGCCGGACAACCATGCGCCGGTGGCGGCGGCGCCCGCCGCAAGATGGAAGGTCGTGGCGTCGGCTGCGCCCGAGAGCACCGCGCTGATCGCAACGGCGGTGTTGTCGATCGAGGTGTAGCGTATCCGGCCCTGCTTCTCGCGCGAGTCGAACGGCAGCCCCGCCTTCTGCGTGATCTCGAACGGCGACGACCAATAGCAGCTTATGCGGCTCGAGCCGAACTTCTTTCCGTCAAGGTCGGCGACGGACTTGATGTTGTCGTTGTCGGCGCGGGCGAGAATGGGCGCGCGATAACGATTGGACGCCTCCGAAACCCAGATGATCTCACCATCGAGACCGTTCGCACGGTGGACCGTGGCCGGATAGATCATGCGCTGCGCGATCGCGATCGCTCCGCCCTTGACCGCGGCAGATTCTGCACCGATCAATTCAGCGGCGCCCGAGGCGATCAGATTGATCTTCCTGGTACCGATCTTGTCGAACTCTTCCTTGAAGAAGCCCTTCTCGCGCGCGATCACCGTCCAGGGCGTGAGCTGCAGATTGATTTCTGGCAGCGGCTCGGCGGCGCGTACTGGAGCGATGTGTGCGACGGCGAGGAGCGCGCCCGCCACTGCTAGATAACCGAATGGGCGCCTGCTGCTTGCCGCGCGCGTGGTTCGCATGTGAATTCCCCGTTCAGTGATGACAAATGAACGTTTTCACGATACTTCATCATCGCGATAAGTCTATATGTTCTATAGACAACTTTATTCTGTAATCATCTCAGTTCAGGGACGATTATTCGCAGCACACGTGCCAGCTCGCTTCATGAAATCAGCGAAGATCACGCGATGAACGCCAACAACGCACGCTTCCCGATCTGGCAAATCCTCGCTGCCGTCGTGTCCGGCTTGCTGCTGCCCGCTCTGATCGGCGGCGCCATCGGCATCACGCGAGGTGACTTGGGCTTTGCCTCGTCTGATTTCGCATCTGCCGAGAGGCCTCGTGATAAAACCGATAACGCGCATCAGTTGAGGCTTGGCATCGCCTATGTGCCGCCGGCCAAGACTCCCGACATGCGCCTCTACATCGAGGAGGGATTCGAAACCGATCTCGCGAACGAGATCGGGGAACGGCTTGGTGCCGACGTGAAGCTCGTGCTCGTGCCGCCCGCGGACCGGCTCGCGGCGCTAAATGAAAATCGAGTGGACGCGGTGCTGGCGCGCGTCGCCGATGATGATCCGCTGCGCAAGACGGCGGAAATATTGCCGACGGGATACGAGTCCGGCCTGAGCCCGGTCATGCGCTCGGACCGGCCGTTGCGGCAGTGGAGCGACTTCAGAGGCCGCGTGGTTTGCGTCACCCTCGCCAATGATCGCGGGCAGAAACTCGCCCAATCCCTCGGCGCCGAGATACGAGCCTTGCGAGCGCCGGCGGAAGCCTTGATGCGTGTGAGGACCGGCGAATGCGTGGCCACCTTTCACGACCGCGCGGTGCTTGATCCCTTGTTCACGAAGCGATCCTGGCAGAAGTTCTCGGCGACCTTGCCTCCCGTCGATCCGACTTCACTCGTGATTGCCGTGGCGAAGCGTCGAACCGATCTCGCCGTGACGATCGGGCGCGCGCTGGCTCCGATAGGCAACTCTGAGCAATGGCGGCGACGGCGAGAACGGTGGGCGGAGCTTGCCTCCTTCGAGGTCTACAGGGACCAGGCAGGTCCTGATTGCCATTGAGCCGCGCGATTCCTTCAAGTAAAGCGGCAAGCCTTTGTGGTGCGATTGGCGTAACCGCTCTGACGATGCTCGGCATGATCTTCGCGCATGCAACGTCGGCGACACCAGGGGATGAGCATCTGTCAACGCTGCGGCAGTCCTACGCACGCTCTGCAACCGAATGGCCTGCACCGTGGCTCGACGCTGACGTTGCCTTTGTTGAGCTCGGCAAGCTGAACCTGCCGTCGTCCCCATCCACCCAAGAGCAACGTCATATCGCGCTTGGCGCGCGTCTCTTCCACGACGCGACGCTCTCTGCCGGCAACGATCTCGCCTGTTCGACATGCCACAATGCGCAGCACGGCTGGAGCAGCGGGACCGCAACGGCGCCGGGGCATGCGCTTGCCCGCGGGCGACGCAATCCTCCATCGCTCCAGAACGTAGCCTTGCGGCCGTATCTGGCCTGGGATGGTCGAGGATCGTCTCTGGCGACCCAGTCGCTGTTGCCGCTCACGATATCTGAGGAGATGGCCAATCCGGATCTGGATTCCGTGCTGGCGCGCCTGCGCGCCGATCCCGACTATGCAGCCCGCTTCGCGAAGGTTTACGGCGCGGGACCGATTTCGGCAGACACACTCGCGGACGCGCTCGTTGCCTTTCAAACCCATCTCGAGACCGAGACGCGCTTCGATCGCTTCGCTTCCGGCGACCGGAACGCGCTGACCGATCAGGAAGTGTGGGGCTTGCACCTGTTCCGGACCAAGGCCCGATGCGCCAACTGCCACTTCGGCCCGCTATTGACGGACGACCGCTTCCACAATCTGAAAATCTCCTTCTTTGGCGAGAAGGCGCAGGATCTCGGTCGCTACCAGGTCACCCACCTCCCCGACGACGTCGGGCGTTTCCGCACACCGAGCCTGCGTCATGTCGGAGAGACTGCGCCCTATATGCACAACGGGCTTTTTCCGACCCTTGAAGGCGTGATCAACCTCTACGATCGCGGTGGCGGTGAAGTATGGGCGCGAAACCGGAGCGAAGCGGAAGTTCCGCTTTATCCGTTCGCGTCGCAACTGTCGTCTCACATCCGGCCGCTCGGTCTTGCCGACGAAGAGAAAGCCGCCCTCGCCGCGTTCTTGCGAACGCTTTGAGCGGGAGTCGAAGTCGGGGCGCGGCCAATTCAGAAGCCTTATCTTTCAATGGCCGCATCAACGTGTGAATTATTCCAAGATAACCGCCAAATGGCGGCGATATATCTTATAGTATATCTATTACCTATTCTAATTCGAAGACATCAGATGCTAACAGCCAAGGGAAAATATGGCCTCAAGGCACTCGTCCATCTGGCGGCCCTGAAACCCGGCGAAACGATTCAGTCCATCGACATTGCGCAGACCAACAACATCTCCAAGAAATTCCTGGACACGATCCTGGGCGATCTCCGCAAAGCCGGCCTCGTGCATACGAAGAAGGGACCGGGCGGCGGTTATATGCTGGCTCGGCCGCCGCACGCTATCAATATCGGGCAGGCGATCCGAGAGCTCGATGGTCCGCTAGCGCCCATCGCCTGCGCAAGCCGTACGGCCTACCAGCCATGCGAGGACTGCGAAGATCCTCGCAAATGCGTCGTACGCATCACAATGACACGGGTTCGCGATGCCATGTCGGATGTACTGGATCACATGAGCCTGGCCGATTTGGCCACGACGAAGCGCAAGAAGCTGGTCTGACGCTGCCTATTGTCCGACCTTCCAGGCTGCATCGGTCACCTTCGCGGCCTTGGGAACTCAGCTGCAGCTTTGCGAAGGTATACGCTCTATTCTCCCGCGGCGCTCCCGGCCGGTCGCCGATCATCGTGGGCGCCGTAGAAATAGCCGGGCCGCATCCTGCCGCTCCGAGCGGCATCATTGCCGGACGAGCGCGGACCAGCAGCGCCGCCATCGGGAGGACCGATCGCGATGAGCTCAGCCGCTCCCCACGGTGTCTGTTCGACCAGCTTGTAGCCCATCTCACGAAGCAGCTTTGCGGTGTCGGGTGAGATCGCATACGGCTCGTAGTCGAGTTCGTCAGGCAGGCCTTGAAGATGGATCCGCGGCGCATCGACTGCCTGCCGCGGCTCCATGCCGTGATCGATCATGTTGAGCGCGGCCTCAAGTGTAATGGTGATGATGCGCGCGCCGCCCGGGCTGCCGAGCACAGCAAAGACTTTGCCGTTCCGGGTGATCAGCGTCGGGGTCATCGATGACAGCGGGCGCTTGTTCGGCGCGATGAGATTCGCCTGGTCCTGCACCAGCCCGTACATGTTCGGCACGCCGCGCTTGATGGTGAAGTCATCCATCTCGTCATTCAGGACGAAACCAGTCCCCGGCGCCATCACCGCTGCGCCGAACAGACCGTTGAGCGTGTAGGTGACAGAAACAGCGTTGCCGGCGTGATCGATGACCGAGTAGTGCGTGGTATCGCCTTGTTCATGCGGCTCGAGTCCGGGCCGCGCCGCCTCCGAAGGCGTCGCCTTGTCGGGCAGAATCTTGGCTCGGATGGCTGCTGCGTAGTCCTTGGACAGTAGCCGATCAACAGGATTTCTAACGAAATCGGGATCGCCCAAATACGTATTGCGGTCGAGATAGGCATGACGCATGGCCTCGGCCA
This sequence comes from Bradyrhizobium sp. Crot121, assembly GCF_059512385.1. Classification (NCBI taxonomy): domain Bacteria; kingdom Pseudomonadati; phylum Pseudomonadota; class Alphaproteobacteria; order Hyphomicrobiales; family Nitrobacteraceae; genus Bradyrhizobium; species Bradyrhizobium sp. Crot121. The sequence continues at coordinate 53,882 of NZ_JCAMOR010000032.1, forward strand.
TGACGTGGATCGAGGCGGCCGAGTGGAAGCCAAGCGCCGCCATGTCATAGCCCTCGAGGACATTCAGGATCTCGCACAGCGTCGTGCCGCCTGAGCTCGGCGGCGGCGCGGAGACGAAGACGTAGCCGCGATAGGTGCAGTACAGCGGCTCCGTCTCGGTGATCTTGTAATGAGCAAAATCATCGGCTGTAACGATTCCGCCGCCGGCCTTCGACGCAGCCTCGACCGCAGCCGGGATTCGGCCGGCGTAGAAGGCGTCCGGCCCGTCCTTGGCGATCGCTTCGAGCGTCACCGCCAGATCCATCTGCACCAACCTGTCGCCCGGCTGGAGGTTGCTTCCGTCGTGGCGCAGAAAGATGCTTGCGACCGACGGGTCGTTATGAAACCGACTTGCCGCATAATCCATGATGTCGGTGTCACCGCGGGTTAGCACGAACCCATCGCGGGCAAGCCGGATCGCGGGCGCCATCACCTCGGCGCGCGACATCGTCCCATATTCGGTCAGGGCCGCATCCAGTCCCTTGACCGTTCCCGGGAGAGCAACCGCCTTGTAGCCAAATCGGCTGGCGCCCGGAATCGGATTGCCGCTGACGTCGAGATACATCTTTTCGCTCGCCGCTGCCGGCGCAGTTTCGCGAAAGTTGATGAACCGGTCGCGACCATCGGCCAAATGCATCACCATGAACCCGCCGCCACCAAGATTGCCGCAACACGGATTTACGACCGCTTCGGCGTAGCCTACGGCGACAGCCGCATCGATGGCGTTGCCGCCAGCCTTCAGAATCTCCAGGCCTGCCTCAGAGGCGAGGTGTTGCGAACTCACAACCATCCCGTTCTTCGCCTCGAGCGCCAACGGTGTTGCCGCATGTGCCCCGCCCACCACCATAGCCAGGAGCAGAGCCATCCATTGTATGTTGATCATCACATCACTCCGGTACGCGCGGCCCTGCCTCGGGCGCACGCTCCTCCGCATGAGCAGACGCCGCGATCGCGCGCTTCGCAACACCCTAGATGATTACGTTTGTCACGATGCAACATTCTCGCCAGGAGTTGAATGGGCAGCGTTGGGGCCGTCGCCCCTCGCCGAGGAGTATATGAACTATCGCAGACCGCTGGAATGCTTTGGCCAAAGCTTGGAGCGGCGAAGCAGCAACCGTGATAGCCACCTCGCCCACATGATGTGCTGGATCAAGAGATGGGCGAGCGAGCGAAACTCAGTTCCGCTTTTGAGTCAGATGCTGACGTTAAGTGCCACCGCCACCCGCCCTACTTCGATCGAAGAGGAAAAAAGCCCGCAGAACGCGGGGCTTACTCTTGGGCTTGCGCCCGAGCCGGCTATCGCGGCGACTACATCGGCGTCACGGAGACATCGAGATGCCTCCTCCATCGCGGATATAGCGAAGACTGTTGCTGCCGGTTCAGGACTTTAGGGACATCACTTCCAACCGGAGCCATTCAGCCGCGGCTTGCACGCGTGGGTTCTTCGCGCGATCTTCACTTGTCACCAGATGATAAGTGAACCCGTCCACCTTAGGGCCGAAGGGCTGTACGAGGTGGCCGGCGGCGAGTTCGTCGGCCACGAGGGCCAGACTGAGCAGCGCGATCCCCTGGCCCGCGACAGCCGCCTGGATGGCATGACCTTCGTCCGAAAATCGGAGCTGTCCGAGGTTCGAGGGGCACGACAACCCGGCCTTTGCAAACCAGTTCTCCCAGGTCGGATTGAGCGGGTGCTTTCTTGTCCATTCAAAGTGGATCAGGGGAAGACGGTTCAAGTCCGCGAGATCGCGCACGCCGAGATTTGGATTAACGAGCGGTGCGAACTCGTCCGCAAACATCGGCTCTGAAATGAGGCCTGGATACGGCCCTGTGCCGTAGCGGATTGCGATGTCGACGGAGCTGGCTACGAAGTCGACGGCCTCGTCCGACGCATGGAGTTGCAGGTCGACGCCGGGATGCAGCTTTCGGAAACCGGCAACTTTCGGGACAAGCCATTTCACCGTGAAGGCGTTGGTCGCCGAAATCGTCACTTGCGCGGGCCTCTTTGACTGCGAGAGTCGTTCAAGCACGGCCTCGAACGCTTCGAACCCTTCCCGCAGCACAGGATAGAGCTGCGCGCCGGCCTCGCTAAGGCTCACCCTGCGAACCGTCCGCTCAAACAGGGTGAGGCCAGTGTGGTTTTCCAGCGAGCGTATCTGGTGGCTGATAGCCGTTGGGGTCACCGCGAGTTCACTGGCGGCGCACTTGAAGCTGCCGTGTCGGGCAGCCGCCTCGAAAGCTCGGAGGGAGGATAGCGGAGGAAGCCGCCGCATTAACGTCGCCCCTATGGATGAATTCAGTTCACCCAATAACTGATAATTCGGAGTTTGTCGGTCAAGGCGTCCCGTCCCACAATCCAGCTATCGGCCGAAAATGCCGAGATGAACTCAACTCTCTCATGAGCCATTGCTGGGATCGCACAATCATGCTGGAACGTGTCATCACTACGCCCGACAACTACGAGCCGTTTCTCCTGTCGCAGGGTATCAAGTTCAATAACCTTCTTTTTGTGTCCGGTCAGGGCGGCGCCGGCGATGACGGAAAGATCGTAGATGGCGGCTTCCGCGCCCAGGGCGAACAGGCTTTTGTCAACCTACGGCGGGTGCTGGAGGCCGGAGGGTCGAGCCTGGATGACGTCATCAAGGTGACGATCTTCGTCACCGACATCGGCAATTTCAAAGAGGTCGTGAAGCTTCGCCGTAAGTTCTTTTCCGAACCCTATCCGGCCGACACGATCGCTGAGGTCAAGGCTCTCTACGATCCCAAGGTTCAGATCGAGATCGAAGCGATCGCGGCGATCCGAACCGCCGGGAGCAAATGATATGGCCGGACATGGAAATCACGTACAGCGCGATCGAGCTCCGACAGCAGCGCTCTTCACTCCGCTGAAACTCGCCGAGCTGACCCTTCGCAACCGGCTCGCGGTCGCACCGATGACGCGTGTCAGCGCGACGTCGGAGGGTAACCCGGCGCAGCGGATGTCGGACTACTACGCCGCGTTTGCCGAAGGCGGCTTCGGCCTCGTCATCACTGAGGGCCTCTACACCGACAAGGCCTACTCGCAGGGCTATCTGTTCCAGCCGGGGCTGTCGGACGAGGCTCAGGGCGACGGATGGCGGCCGATCGTGGAGCGCGTACATGGCCATGGAGCGCGCATGATCGCCCAGCTCATGCATGCGGGCGCGCTGTCGCAGGGAAGCATCTACCGGAAGGACACCCGAGGTCCATCAGCGGTTCGCCCAAAGGGGCAGCAGATGGCTTTTTACCGCGGGACCGGCGAATATCCGATGCCGGTCGCGATGTCGCGGGGCGAGATATCGGAGGCGGTGGGAGGATTCGCAAAGGCTGCATGTCTTGCCAAGGAATCGGGTTTCGATGGCGTAGAGATACACGGCGCCAACGGCTATCTGCTTGACCAGTTTCTCACCGAGGGGATCAACCTTCGCGATGATCGTTATGGCGGTGACATCGAGGCGAGGCTTCGGCTGATCGCCGAAGTCGCCCAGGCGGTGCGGGATGCGGTTGGGCCGCAGTTCGTGGTCGGCGTCCGTATCTCCCAGGGCAAGGTCAACGACTTTGTGCACAAGTGGAGCGGCAGCGAGGACGAGGCGGCCAGGATCTTCGGATTGGTGGGAAGGCTTCCGATCGACTATCTGCATACCACGGAGTTCGAGGCGTGGCGGCCCGCCTTCGGTGCGGGCGCGAGCCTCGCGGCGTTGGCGAAGAAGCACGTTGCGATACCGGTGCTCGCCAACGGGTCGCTGCACGATCCCGAGCAGGCGGCCGGTCTCATCGAAAGCAGCGAGGCGGATTTCATCTCGCTGGGCCGCGGTGCGCTGACCCACCCCGATTGGCCCCGCCGCGTTACGGCCGGTGCGTCTCTCGAAGCGTTTGATCCGGGCATCCTGTCCCCGATCGCTGATCTCGAGAATGCGGACAAGCATCGTGCCGGAATAGTGCCTGTCGCAAGCTGAGGTGCACGTAGGCACTGGATCTACTCGACGGCCAACGACTCTCGTTGCGCGTCATGAACGTCCATTGCCATGCGGCATCGCGCATCGGGACTCGCGGATCTTGATACGGCCTCTCTATCTCGTCGTGCGCGTCAGAAGAAACTAGTGCGACAACAGTACGGGCATTTCGATCCTCGCGTTGAAGATATCTCGCGTTGCGCTGCCGAGCATCAGCTCGCGCTCGAATCCATGTGCGAACGCGCCCATCACCAGCAGATCCGCGTCTGCTTGCTGCGCATAGGCCAGAAGGGTCGCGCCAATGTTCAGGGTCTCACGCTGGATCGTGCTGAATTTGGCATCAACCTGCCACCGCGCCAGATAGCGGCAGAGTGCGTGTCCGGAATGAGGTATCGGAAACAGCTTGTCGTCAATGACCGATACGACGAGCACCTCACGCGCCTCAGCGAGAAGGGGCAAGGCGTCGTGCACTGCACGAACTGCCGAGCGTGTTCCGTCCCATGCAACGACAATCCGGTCTTTTGCGACTACAGGAGTGTTTGGTGGCACGAAGACAATTGGCCGACCACTCGCAAACAGGGCGGCCTCGACCAGTTCTTTGCGAGGCGCATCAAGTGGTCCGCGCACATCGATCACCAGGACGTCGTGCACCTGGGTGCAATGGATCATTCGTTCGCGAAGCGAGACGGACTGGTTTTCGGCCTGCAGAATGTCACACGATACGTTTGCAGCCGTCGCAGCGGACTGAACAAGCTCCGCCGTTCGTGCCACCCGTTCACTTGACGTTGCTGGCCTGGCGGCAGGACTCCCGACTTGCCGAATGTCCGGTTCAGGCGGCGAGTCGCGGAGGTCGGTCTCCACATCAGCAATCAATGCAGATAGATGCGCCCCATACATGCGAGCCAGGGCGATCGCAGAATGCGCTCCGCTCGAGAGGTCATCTCTGCGCGACGGAGACAGGAAAACGAGTACGTCCTTCATGTTTCACCACCAGCCTGTCAAAGGCGATCCGGCGAATAGTCCTTACAACCCAGCAGTGTACGAGGTGGCACACAACATCAGATTGCCGCTTGCGACACGCGGTCGAAGAAGTACAGCCGGTCAGGATTCAGCGCGAGGCGAAGGCGGTCGTGGACCTTCGCTTTGACGGTCGGTTCGACTGCGGCCACCATCGTGTTGGGACCGACCCTGACGTCGAGAAGAATCTGGGAGCCGAGCTTCTCGATGACCTCGACCACGGCGTCGAAGCTGAGATCCGCCTCCTCGCTGCCGGATGCGACGCGCAGATCCTCCGGCCGGATGCCGAGCGTGACATTCTCTCCGACATGCGGCCGGAGCCGGCCCGCGATGGCGGCCGGCAGCTTGATGCGGATGCCTTCATGGCGGGCCCAGAGGGCACCCTCGGTATCAGCCATTTCCACCGTCGCGAAGTTCATGGCTGGCGAGCCGATGAAGCCTGCGACGAAACGGTTGGCGGGCTCGTTGTAGAGTTCCAGCGGTTCGCCCACCTGCTGAACGAGACCATCCTTCATGACGACCACGCGATCGCCGAGCGTCATCGCTTCGACCTGGTCGTGGGTGACGTAGATCGCGGTGGTGCCGAGGCGGACGTGGATCTTTTTGATCTCCACCCGCATCTGGATGCGCAGCTTGGCGTCGAGGTTCGACAGCGGCTCGTCGAACAGGAACACCTGCGGATGCCGAACGATGGCGCGGCCCAAGGCGACGCGCTGCCGCTGGCCGCCGGAGAGCTGCCGCGGCTTGCGTTGCAACTGTTCCTCTATGCCGAGGATTTCGGCTGCGGCCTTCACTCGGTTAGATATCTCGGTGCGATCGAACCCGCGCATCTTCAGGCCGAACGCCATGTTGTCGTAGACGCTCATGTGCGGATAAAGGGCGTAGTTCTGGAACACCATGGCGATGTCGCGGTCCATCGGCGGCAGCTCGTTGACAATGCGGTCACCGATCATGATCTCGCCCGAAGTGATCGATTCGAGCCCGGCCACCATGCGGAGCGTCGTGGTTTTGCCGCAGCCCGAGGGACCGACGAGCACCACGAATTCCTTGTCGTGGATATCAAGATTGACATCCTTGACGGCATGGACTCCGTCAAACCTCTTGTTCAAGCTCCGTATGATGACCCGAGACATGGCTCACCCTTTGCCTCACCCTTTGACGGACCCGGTGATGCCGGCGACGTAGTACTCGACGAAGAAGGAATAGATCAGCGCCACCGGCACCGAACCGAGCAGGGCGCCGGCCATCAGCGAGCCCCAGTAGAATACGTCGCCGCGGACCAGCTCCGAGGTGATGCCGACGGAGACCGTCTTCTGCTCCGGCGAGGACAGGAAGACGAGGGCATAGATGAACTCGTTCCACGACAGCGTGAAGGCGAAGATTCCGGCCGAGAGGATGCCGGGCACGGCGACCGGAAAGACGATGTAGACCATCGCTTGCCAGCGGGTCGCGCCGTCGATGCGCGCGCATTCCTCGAGCTCGCGCGGGATCGCCTTGAAGTAGCCCATCAGCAACCAGGTGCAGAACGGGATGAGGAAGGTGGGGTATGTGAGAACGAGCGCCCATGGCGTATCGCCGAGGCGGAAGTTGCGGATGATATCGGCGAGCGGAATGAACAGCAGCGTCTGCGGCACCAGATAGGTGATGAAGATTCCAGTGCCGAGGCTGCCGGCGAACGGAAATTTGAGCCGGGAGAGCGCGTAGCCGGCGAGGAGCCCGCAGAACAGCGAGATCAATGTGGCAAGCACCGAGATGAAGAAGGTGTTCAGCATCCACCTGTTGAACAGCGTCTCGTTGAGGAGATACCGGATATGGTCAAGGGTCGGATTGAGCGTCCAGAACGGCGTGTAGTTCGGCGCCATCCAGGGACGATAGAGCTCGGCGTCCGGCCGCACCGTCGTCACCATCATCCAATAGAACGGGAACAGCAGCCCGATCACGAACAGCGCGAGCGGGAGATTGAAGAAGACCCAACGACGCCAGCGCGCGCCCTCTATCATCAGAGTGTCTCCACGCGTCGGATGTAGAGGAGCTGCACGACGACGACGACGAGCAACACCGGGAACATGGCGAGCGATATCGCCGCGCCCTCGCCCAACAGACCCGTGCCGACGCCGATCTGATAGGCGTAGGTGGCGAAGAGCTGCGTGGCGTTGGCCGGTCCGCCGCCGGTCAGGATGTAGACGAGCTGGAAATCGGCGAATGTCTGGATCACCGAGAACAGCACCACAACCATGGTGACGGGCAGCAGCAAGGGCCAGGTGATGTAGCGGAAGCGCTGCCAGGGCCGCGCTCCGTCAATCGCGGCCGCCTCGGCGAGCTCCGGACTGATGGTCTGCAATCCGGCGAGCAGGCTGATTGCGTAAAACGGCACGCCGCGCCAGACATTGACGATCATCACCGAGATCAGGGCAAGTTGAGGGTCGCCGAGCCAATTGATGCGGGTGCGGATGATGCCGAGGTGAAAGAGCGTCCAGTTGATGACGCTGAAAGTCGGATCGAACATCCACTTCCACGCGAAGGTCGAGAGCACGGTCGGGATGATGAAGGGCAACAGGATGAAGGCCCGGGTCAGGGCCTTTGCCCGAAAGTGGCGGTTGAGCAGCAGAGCAAGCCACAAGCCGAGCGCCAGCTTGAAGACGGTCGTCACCGCCGTGTAGAGGATGGTGTTCCAGACCGCGATGCGGAAGATACTGTCGTTCATCAGCACCGCGAAGTTCTGCAGTCCGACGAAGTTTCCGGGCACGCCGACCTTGGCGTCGGTCACGGCCAGCAGCACACCCTTGACGAAGGGATAGGCGATGAAGAGGCCGAGCAATACCGCGGTCGGCAGCAGCAGAAAGAACGCGAACCAGCGCTCGTTCTCAAGAACTCGCGTAACCGGCCCGCGGCGCGGCGCGGCCACATAGGGTTTGGCGGCGGCGACATAGTCGACGGCCATCGCGCGATTCTCCGAGCGACTGCCAGAGCACTGCGGCCGCGGGCCACAGCACCGAGGCGAGAGAGCAAAACCTAGCGCGCGGAAGAAGCGGCTTCAAGCGCCATAAATCCTCGCCACCTCATCGTGCGCCCATTTCACCGCGTCTTGCGGCGGCATGCCCTGTATCGCCTTTGCGGTCATGTCAACCATGATGTACTTGCTCAGCACCTCGGCTGCGCGCCGATCGGCCGGACCGGCGTAGCCGGGGAAACGCCCGGCCCGCGCCGCGGTGCGGAATGGCAGCATCACGGGGTCGTTGTCCCAGAGCTTGTCCTGCTCCCAAACCGTGGTGGCCCCGACGGAATAGCCCTGCTGCGAGTCGAACCACGCCTGATAGACCGGCTTGGAGGTGATCCAGCGCAGGAACTCCTTGCCGGGCTTTGGGTCCTTCACATACTTCATCAGCATGTTGGACATCGGCAGGTGATAGCCGAACTGACCGGCGGCGCCCTTGGGCAGCGGCGAGTGCAGGATGTCCTGCCAGAGCGGGGTGCCGGTTTCAGTCAGATAGACCTGGGGCTTGCGCTTGGCCTCGATATAGATCGAGGCGCCGTTCAGCGTGGAGCTGATCGTGCCTGCGAGGAAGGCCCGGTTGTTGCTGGTATCGTCCCAGGCGAGCCCACCCTCGTCATAGGCGTCGTTCCAGAAGCCGACGGCGAAGTTGACGGAATCGACCGTTGCTTTGGAGTTCAGCGTCACCGTCTTGCCGTCCGCTTCGACCTCCTTGCCGCCCCATGACCAAAGATACGGATAGGCATAGGTCGGCGGGTCGCCGAAGCTGTGGCCGACCGTCTGCCCCAGCGGCCGGCCCTTCGCCTTCAGCTTCTTGCCAGCCTCGCGATATTCCTCCCAGGTTTGCGGGAACTTCGGCGCCTCGTACCCGATCTCCGCGAACCAGGACTTGCGGTACGCCAGTTGCGCGCCGAGCACGCACCAGGGGACCGCAATCCATTTCTTGCCGTCGTTGGCAACGACGCGTGATTCCTCGTAGAAGCCGCCCTGCGCCTGGCCGATCTCCTCCGCCACATCGCTGACGTCGACGACGCTCTCGGGATAGAGCTGCGCCCAGTTGTTGAGCGCGCAGATCACGTCGGGACCGGTGCCGGACTGAATCGCGGAGGTGGTGCGTGCCTGGATGTCGTTGCCGTTGATCATCTCGATGTTGAGCTTGATGCCGAGCGCCTTGGCGCATTCGGGAACGATCACCTTGCGGAGCAACTCGTCCGAGGCAGGAACGAAATCGTTCCAGCGCAGCCAGTGAATCGTCGTTGCCTGTGCGTAGGCGGGCGCCTGCTTCAGGGCAATGATTGACGCCAGTCCCCCAGTCCTCGCCGCAACTGCACCACCGCCGGAAAGCTTCAGAAGCTTACGCCGACTTATGCGAGCCATGATCTGTCCTCCCTGTTATTTCGTTAAGTTGAATTCTCCTCTTTGCATGCAGACGTCACCCAAGAGACGTTACCGAAAATACTTGGGCGTAAAGAATACTTGGGCGCGAAGAACTGGAGATATTAGCACGCCTGCGCAATTTCGATATCGGCGAGATGGGCGGAAGCTCGCCCGAACCGGCATTAAGCCGGGATGGCGGCGGCTCTGCCGCGCAGTCTTCCGCACTGCACCGTTCCGGCAATCCATGCGTCAGCGCAGCGCAGCTTGCTTTGCCGACATGAAAAAACGCCCTGTGCTATAATGGTCGGGTCCGCAATCATGTGGAGCGGTGCCATGCGCGCACTCGAGGTGTTCGCGATCTACGTCGCGCCCTTCGTCGTGATCGGAATCGTCGCCAAGGTCCTGATGAAGCGAAGCAGCGTCGATCTCACCGACGTCCAGGCGCAGGCGGGAGCAAATCGCAGACCGCGCAGAGTTTTCCTGTTGGGAGGCTGGCGCAACGAAAATTGAAGTTGCCTGTTCCGTCTTCTTCAAGGGCCGCAGCGCAAAAAAATTGCGGTGGCGCCAGGAGCCGGCCGCGTGTATAAGCCGGTAGCTTCTTCCGTAGCATGAAGAGGCTGATATGAACGACTTGCATGCATGGCTCTCGCAACAACACCATGGCTTGCGAACCTTCCGAAACTTCCAGCAAAAACTAGACGCCTTGGTGAAGGACGAGCCCGGGCAGCAGGCCTTGTGCCGGCTGCTGAGCGATCTCGTTGGTGGCTATATCGAAACCTTCGATGAAGAGCCTCTGCCCGTTGATATCGCGGACCATGCCTATCAGCGTCTGCTTGAGCTGGTTGGAAGCCTCGACCTTGAGGCAAATGCCGATCGGCGCCTGGCCGACATCAATCGCGTCGCGGCGTACGACTTGCTGCATTAATCGCAGATCGCTCGACTGCCAGACTATAGCATTTTCGGATCTGATGGATCAGAACCGAAGCTCTAGATTCTTGTTTTGACGCGTTTTCTTCACGCGTACCGGTGTCCACTTCGCTCGAAAACGCTCTAGTCCTCGTCGCCGAACAGCCTGATCCTCGGCGTCCCGACGCTTACCGGTTCGGCCTCCAAGACGCGTGACCGCTCGGTATCTTCCCTGACGCTGCGCTCGACGTCGCGCAGTTCGTCATCGCGCGGCTCGCGGACGCGGCGACGCTCAGCCCATTGCTGTCGGCGCTCCGCCTTGCGCCGCTGCTCGACACGGCGGGCGTCACGCTTGGATTCGGCGTCGCGTGCTCTTGCCAGCGCGTCGCCGGAAGAAGCCGACGAAGTGCGCGCGGCGGTTTGCGCCGACGGCTGTGCGTTGGCTGCAGGCTGCGCAAATGCATTGGGACCGCGCTCCGGCTCGCTCGACGCCGCGTTGGTTGGAGTGGTGTTGGTTTGCTGCGCCGGCTCGGCCTGCTGCGGCGGCGCTTGCGGCGCGGGATCGACGACGACCGGATGGGTCGCGGCGGCCCGGGTCGCTGCAAGATAGGGTACCGGCTCAGCCGGTGCATTCGATGCCGCGACAGGCTCCGCCGCGCGCCGCTCGAGCTTTGTCAGCTCGGCGCCCGCTTTTGGCTGATGCGGGCTTACGATGTTTGCGATCACCATGCCGCCACCGAGGCCAACGGCGATCGCGATGACCACAGTTCCCACCCCCGCAAAAAATGCGGTCATTGTGCGCATGACGGGCTCCCTCTCCTACGCCGCGAGCAACGTGCGAGCGGAAGCGATGTTCCTGCGGAACCTGCGCGACAAAAACCTGTGCGACCAAGCGCAACGTCGCGGATGAAGGAGATTTCAGAAGACGCGAGGGCGAAGCGGCGCGCTCAGATCATCGCGGCGACTTTTTCCAGGCCGATGACGCGGGCGAGCGAGCGGACTTCGTTCTTCTGGTCTTCGCGGAGCTGGAACAGGAGCGGCATTGCCGCCGATTTCAATTGCTGCACTTCATCGGAGTCCGGATCGATCGGCACGCCGTTCGCATTCGGATCAGCCTGGCGCTTCTGGTGGATCTTGCGGGCGACGGCGCGGAGCGCGGTCTCGACCGCCGGCCAGTAATATTCCTGCGACGAGGTCAGCTTCAGCCGATCCTTGATACCGGCGATCTGCGCATCGCTGAGCAGCGCGTAGTTCTTCTGCGGCGCGGGCTTGGCGGCAGCCTTCGGCTTCGCGGGCGCCGGCGTGGGCGGCTGGGCGGCTGCAGGCTGGTTCGCGGGCGGCTCGGTCAGTTTCGGCAGGCCGACATCGGCCGGCTCCGCCGAGGCATAGGCCTGGCGCAGGGAGGCCGTCAGGTCCGGGATGGCGGCCTGGGCCTGCGCCTGAAGCTGCGCCTGCGCCGGGGTCTGCGGCTGCGGCTCATAGGCGGCGAGCGCGTAGGCCACCACCGCGAGGCGGTCCTTCTTGCTCTCCTTGTTGGAGACGGGATGAACGGGCGCGGCGTCTTCCGCGACACTGCGCGGCATCGGCACGCTGTCACGGCTCAAAATGCTGGTGGCGGCGGCGCCGACCACGAGGAAGCAGGTCAGCGCGATGATGGTCATGGCCCTGGTCAACGACGTCTCCATCCCGGCCGGATTACCCTTTGAAATTGAACGCCAATTGCGGCGTTAGCATGCCCTCGGAACCGCCAAGGCGGGAAAAGGCCGAAAAAATCGTATCCAAGCAAGCGAAAATCAGGCCGCGACGGCCAGTTCATAGGCTTCCTGGATGTCGGCGACGATGTCATGGGCCTCGAACAGCGCGGACCCTGAGACCGAATGCAGGCTGATGGTCCAGTTGGTCCGGCGGGTTCGGGGCATCCTGACGACGTCGAATTCGACGTTTCGGCAGAGCGGATGGCGCTGCAAGGCGTGGCGGACACGGGTCCGAAGCTCATCAAGGGTCGCGGGGGTTTTGGTGAGAGAGGCCTCAAGAAGCACGTCGCATCCCCTTTGGTCTTGCGCCAGCCCGGCCGTGGCGGCGGGCTGTCCTGCGCAGCTATTGTTGGGGCGAACGTGGTTAAGGCCGGGTTAAATGGTGAACACAGGGTTGCGAGCCGGACGGCAGGATGGGTACCAGCTAGGAGAGCTCGATACGGCGCGCCGCTGCACGATATTCCTCAACCGTCCGCGCCACCAGTTCATCCACCGCGAGCACATCAGTCACGCCGGAGACCGAATGGCCGGCGCTCCAGATGTCGCGCCAGCGCTTGGGGCGGCTTTCGCGGGCGCCGATGTCGATATCCTTGCCGATGTCGATGGCCCCGCGCTGCGGCAGGTTGTCCGGGTCGAGGCCGGCGGCTTCGATCGAGGACCGCAGCATGTTGGTCTGCAAGCCGGTGAAGGCGGTGGTGAGCAGGATGTCGTCAGCGCCGCTTGCGACCAGCATCTGCTTGTAGCGCTCGTCCGCCATGCTCTCGCGCGTGGCGATGAATTTTGTGCCCATATAAGCGAGGTCGCAGCCGAGCGCTTCGGCGGCGCGGAGGGCGTGGCCATCTGAGATGCCGCCGGCGAGCACGATCGGACCATCGAAAAAGGCACGGACCGCGCGCACGAACACGAACGGATTGAGCCAGCCGGTCTGCCCGCCCGCGCCCGCGGTGAGCAGCACCAATCCGTCGGCGCCGGCCTCGACCGCGCGCTCGGCATGGCGGATCGATGCGACGTCGGCGAACACCAGCGCGCCTGTATCATGCAGCGGTGCCAGTACAGGCGTGGGCGAGCCGACCGAGGTGATGACCATCTCCGGCTTGTGACGCAGCAGCACCTCCAGATCCTGCGGCAGCCGCGCGTTGGAGCGATGCACGATCAGGTTCGGACAGATCGGCGCGGCCGTCTTCCCGCTCGCGTCGGAATGACGCTGCAATCGATCTTCGATCTCGGCGAGCCACTGATCGAGCTGTTCCGTCTCGCGGCAATTCACCGTGGGGAACGAACCGATCACGCCATTGCGGCAGGCGGCGACCACCAGCTCGACGCCGGAGATCAGAAACATCGGCGCCGCAATCAGCGGCAGCGCGAGGCGTTCGCGAACGCGCGAGCGAAAGTTGTCCGACGGCAAGGCGTTCCTTCCCTCTCCCGGCTTGAGCCGCTTCCTTGTTGTGCTAGCGTCATCGTCAACATTGGCACGAAGAAATGCCAGACACAAAATCGGCAGGGAGGAATCTTTCAGATGAGCCATCCGCTCCATGCGTTTCCACCGGTATGCGAACAGACGCTGCGGGCGCTGGCACGCTATCCCTCGCGCACGGCCTTTAGCTGGCCTGATGGATCGATCACTTACCAGGGCGCGACCGACCTGATCGGGGGGATCCAGAACGTGTTCACGCGGCTCGGCTTCGCGCCCGGCACCCGCGTCGCGCTGCTGAGCGCCAACCGCGCCGACGCCTGGTGTGCCGGCGTCGCCGCGCAGCTCGCGCGACTTGCGATCACTTGGCTGCATCCGTTGGGATCGCTCGACGATCAATTGTTCCAGATCGAGGATTCCGACGCGCAGATGCTGATCATCGATGCCGCGACCTTCCACGACCGCGGTGGCGATCTCGCAGCGAAAGCCACGAATATCAAAACCGTGTTTACCCTCGGCCCGGCCGATTACGGCATCGACCTGTTGCAGGCGATCGAGCAGGCGGGACACGTCACCGCGCGTTGCCTGGCCGGACCGGACGACGTCGCGACGCTGAACTATACCGGTGGCACCACAGGCAAATCCAAGGGCGCGCTGCGTTATCACCGCGAATATGGCGGCTTCGCCGGCGCGATCCTCGCCGATTTCGAGATCCCCGACACGCCGCGCTATCTCACGGTGGCGCCGATCAGCCACGTTGCCGGCACCAAGGTGCTGCCGACGCTGATGCGCGGAGGCACCGTGCACATGCTCAAAGGTTTCGATCCCGAGGCCGTGTTCAAGACGATCGAGCGGCAGAAGATCAACTTCACGCTGTTCGTGCCGACCATGATCTATGTGCTGCTCGATCATCCCGCGCTTGATAAGACCGATCTCTCCTCGCTTGAACTGTTGCTTTATGGCGCCTCGGCGATGTCGCCGAGCCGGCTGGTCGAAGGCATCGAGCGGATCGGGCCGGTGTTCTCGCAGCTCTACGGTCAGACCGAATGCTATCCGGTCTCGGTGCTGCGCAAGGCCGACCACGATCCGAAGACGCCCGAGCTCCTCCTGTCCTGCGGCTTCCCGATCGCGGTCTGCGACGTGAAGATCCTTGATGACAATGACGAGGAGGTCAGAGCCGGCGAAGCTGGCGAGATCTGCGTGCGCGCGCCGCATGTGATGGCGGAATACTGGAAGCGGCCCGACACGACAGCGGAGACACTGAAGAACGGCTGGCTGCATACCGGCGACATCGCCCGCGCCGACGAGCGCGGCTACATGTACATCTTGGATCGCAAGAAGGACATGATCATCTCCGGCGGCTTCAACATCTTCCCGCGCGAGGTCGAGGACGTGCTGTCGCAGCATGCCGATGTCGCGATGGTCGCGGTCGTCGGCGTGCCCGACGACAAATGGGGCGAAGCGGTCACCGCTGTAATCGTCGCCCGCGACGGCGCGCGGCCGGATGCCGATGAGCTGATCAACCTGGTGAAAGCGAAGAAAGGCTCGGCGCATGCGCCGAAGCAGATCCGTTTCGTTGAAGCATTGCCGATGACCGGCGTCGGCAAGGTCGACAAGAAGGTGCTGAAGGCAAGCTTCTGGGCCGGCCGCGAGCGGATGGTAGGGTAGTCGGGCGGAGCCGAAATGCTCCGACGTCATTGCGAGCGGAGCGAAGCAATCCATCGCGCCACTTGCGGAGGCGTGGATTGCTTCGTCGCTTCGCTCCTCGCAATGACGTGGAGAGAGCTGGGGCGACGTTCACCGCAGCAATTGGTCCAGCCGATCGCGCAACTGGTCCTGATGATATGGCTTCGCCAGCCGCGGCAGGTCGACCTGCACGCCGTCGGGCAATTCGGCATAGCCGGTGGCGAGCAGGATCGGCAGCGACGGGCGCACTTTTCGCGTGGCGGCGGCGAGCTCGAGCCCGGTCATTCCTGGCATGACGTGATCGGTCATCATCAAATCGAGCGGCTGCTCGCTGCGCAGGATGTCGAGCGCGTGCAGGCCCGAGGTGGCGCCGATCACGCGATGGCCAAGATCCTCCAGCATCTCCGTGGTCGACATCGCGATCAAGGGATCGTCGTCGACGAACAGGATCACCGCGGAGCGCTCCAGCTTTCGCGGCGGCAGCTGCGGGCTCGCTGCTTCCGCCAGTACGGTCGCAACCGGCAGCATCAGCGTTGCGGTGGTGCCCTGGCCTTCGATGCTGGAAAGCTGCAGCGTGCCGCCGAGCTGCACGGCGAGCCCATGCACCATCGACAGTCCGAGCCCGGTGCCCTTGCCGAGCGGCTTTGACGAGAAGAACGGCTCGATCGCGCGCTTCAGGATCTCCGGCGACATCCCGGTGCCGGTATCGATCACCGACAGCCTGATATACCTGCCCGGCTTGAGCGCCGGATCCTTCACGGCCTGATCTTCCGACACCTTGATGTCGATCGCGCCGCCATCGGGCATCGCATCGCGCGCGTTGATCGCGAGATTGAGGATCGCAAGCTCGAGCTGGTTGGCGTCGATCCGCGCCGGCGGCAGGGCTTCGGGCAAATCAAGACGCAATGCGATCCGCGGCCCCAGCGAGCGTTCGAGCAGATTGCTCATGCCCTGGATCAAGACGCGCAGATCGACCGGCACCACGCGCAGATCTTGCTGCCGGGCAAAGGCGAGCAGCCGCTGCGTCAGCGAGGCGCCGCGCTCGGCCCCCTGCATTGCGCCGTCGATGAGACGATGCAGGCGCTGGTCGCCCGGCAGACGCTTGCGCAAGAGTTCGAGATTGCCCATCACCGCCATCAGCAGATTGTTGAAGTCATGGGCGATGCCACCGGTGAGCTGGCCGACGATCTCCATCTTCTGCGCATGACGGAGCTGCTCCTGCGCCTTTTCGCGCGCGGCGACTTCTTTCAGGAGGTCGGCGGTACGCTGTTCGACGCGCTGCTCCAGCGTCGCCGTCAATTCCGAAAGCGCAATGCGCTCGGCTGCGAGCTGCGCCAGCAGGTTTTCGCGCTCGATCTCGGCGGTCTTGCGCAAGGTAATGTCGGAGCAGACGCCAACCAGCGACCTGAGACTGCCGTCGGGCCGCCGCACGGCGCGGGCGCGCACGTCGAGCCAATGCTGCGAGCCGTCCGGCCAGATCACGCGGTATTCGATCGCGTAGTGCTTGCCGGTGCGGATGCTTTGCTCGAGGACGCCAAGTCGCCGCTCGCGGTCGTCGGGATGTACGGCGTCGAGGAGCTCCGGATAGGTGAAGTGCTCGCTCGCGCGACGCCCGAAATAGGCCTTGCAGATGTCCGAGGCCTCGAGCTCGAATTCCGGCAAATGCAATTCCAGCGCGCCGAGCTGGCCGGCATTCAGCGCGGTCTGCAGCAGGCTCTCGCTCTCGGTGAGATCTTCGAGAATGGCGCGGGTCTGGTACTGGCGGCGCCGGCCACGCACTGCGGAGCCGACGATGCTCGCAAGCGTGGTGGGATGAAACGGGCGCTCGATGAAGGTGACATTGCCCAGGATCTTGCCGAGCCGTACCGCGCCCGGATCACGCTCCAGGCTGCCGCCCTGGGTCAGAAGCACGATCGGGAAATCTGACCATGCCGGCTGATCGTTGAGCCATCGCGTCAGGTCGGTCAAATCCGCCCCCTTGATCGCGTCGTCGGCAATGACGGCTAGGCCGGCGCCGCTTGCGATCTCGCGCCTCAGCACAGCGAGATCACCGCAGATGTTGGCGTAGTAGCCGGCGTCGCGGATCAGGCAGGCAGTCTCGACCGCTTCACGCTCGCTCGAGGCAAGGACCACCGCACGCTCAGAGGAAGGACCGGGCCTCACAACACGCTCCGGCTTGAAAAGGACTTGGCTGCAATAGGATAGGAAGTGCCGACGGCTGACGCTTGCCTGGCAGCGAGCGTCAGTCCGCCGGCGGCTAAATCAACGCGCTTCATGATGGCCCTCGACGAGTGCCAAACTCGCCCGGCCTCGAAGCGTTCCAAGGTGAGGCAGCGATTTTTCGCCGCGTTGCTCTACCGCTTCTCGATTACGAGGCTTTGCACGGCGCGGCCGAAATAGCCGCGCTCGTCGGCGAGACGCGACATCGCAAGCCCCGCCCCGTCGGGGCCGATCCAGCTTTCGCCGTCGAGCAGGATCCACTCGCCGACCGGTTGTCGCGAAAGGCTCACGGTGAGGTCGGCATTGATGAAGGTCCACTCCCGGAAATCGAGCGCGGACGAAGTGCCGTTACTGAAATCGGCGGCGACCACCGCGCGCATGGCCTGCGACACCGGCGATCCCGCGATCAGCGGCCGCTCGACGCGAAACCAGATCGCGGCAGGACCAACCATGCCGAAGCGGCCGCGGGCGGCGCGCATCGAGATACATTTGGTGAACGGGCTGCCGGCGTTATCGGCAGGCTCGAACGTCGATTGATCGGGGCCGGGAAGTCTGAGCGGCAGATCAACGACATCCGGCGGCAATGCCTGTGCCTGCGACTTGATCCGCAGCACGGAGGCCGCGACCACAGGCACACCTTCGGCCAGCAGCCGCACGCCGCAGAGCTGGATCTTGCGGCCCTCGCGCAAGATCTCGGTCTCGATGGCGAGCGGCGCGACCGGCACCGGCCGCATCAGGTCGATGGTGACGCGCGCGATCTGCATCGGCAGCGGCGTGGGCAGGGACTCGGCGGCCCACACCACCAGCGCCGCGGGCGCGGAACCGTGCTGCATCTGCGGATGCCAGGGACCGGCGGCATCCGGGCTGGTGACGACCTTGTTGCCGTCAACGCGGAAGATGGGGTCCATGATAACTGGGCCTATTTGGTGCCGAACATGCGATCGCCGGCATCGCCGAGGCCGGGCAGGATATAGCCGTGGTCGTTCAACCGCTCATCGATGGCCGCGGTCCAAAGCGGCACATCGGGATGCTCCTTCTGGAAATGAGCGATTCCCTCGGGAGCGGCCAGCAGGCAAACGAAGCGGATGTCGCGTGCGCCACGCTTTTTCAGGAGGTGCGCACCGGCGACGGCGGAATTGCCGGTCGCCAGCATCGGGTCCATCAGGATCGCGGTGCGGTCGGCCAGGTCGTGAGGCGCCTTGAAGAAATATTCCACCGCTTCCAGCGTCTCGGGATCGCGATAGAGCCCGATATGCGACACGCGCGCCGACGGCACCAGCGCGAGCATGCCGTCCAGGAAGCCGACGCCGGCGCGCAGGATCGGCGCGAAGGTCAGTTTCTTGCCTGCGATCATCGGCGCCCGCATCGGCATCAGCGGCGTCTCGATGTCGACCAGTTCGAGCGGCAGGTCGCGCGTCACCTCGTAGCAGAGCAGCATGCCGACCTCGTTCACGAGTTCCCGGAAACTCTTGATTGACCGGTCACGCTCGCGCATCAGCGTGAGCTTGTGCTGTACCAGCGGATGGTTGACGACGTTGACGGCGGCGGCGCTCATGGCGGTATTTGTCGCACAGGCGTGATGGCTGCATCAAGGGTGTGCGGACGGCGACAGGTGCCCCACTCCGTCATGGCCGGGCTTGACCCCGCCATCCACGCGTCTCCGCAAACTCCCGAAGAGCGTGGATGCCCGGGTCAAGCCCGGGCATGAGGGACTAGGAAAGACGCCGCGCCAAACGAGGCGATCACAACGCCGGATCGACGGCTTCCTCGTATTCCTTCTTGAAGCGCGCGATCAGTTCGGCGGCGGGCACGATCTTTTCGACGCTGCCGACGCCCTGGCCCGAGCCCCAGATCTCCTTCCAGGCTTTCGGCTTCGCCCGCTCGCCGGAGGCGTCGGTGCCGAAGCTCATCTTGGAGGGATCGGAGGTCGGCAGATTGTCCGGATCCATGCCGGCGGCGACGATCGACGGCTTCAGGTAATTGCCGTGAACGCCGGTGAACAGATTGGAATAGACGATGTCTTCGGCGGCCGAGCCGGTGATCATGCTCTTGTAGCCTTCGACCGCATTCGCCTCCTTGGTCGCGATAAAGGCCGAGCCGATATAGGCGAAGTCGGCGCCGAGGACGCGCGCGGCGCGGATCGCCTTGCCGTTGCCCATCGCGCCCGACAGCGCGATCGGGCCGTCGAACCACTGCCGCGTCTCCGTAACGAAGGGGAACGGCGACAGCGTGCCGGCATGACCGCCCGCGCCGGCCGCCACCAGGATCAGGCCGTCGGCGCCCTTCTCGATAGCCTTGTGGGCGAACTTCTGATTGATCACGTCGTGGAAGATGATGCCGCCCCAATTGTGCACGGCCTGATTGAGCTCCTCGCGCGCGCCCAGCGAGGAGATGATCATCGGCACCTTGTGCTTCTCGCAAAGCGCGAGGTCATGATCGAGCCGGTTGTTCGACTTGTGCACGATCTGATTGACCGCGAATGGCGCCGAGGGCCGTTCCGGATGCGCCCTGTCATAGGCCGCGAGTTCTTCCTTGATGCGCCCCAGCCATTCGTCGAGCAACTCCGGCGGCCGCGCATTCAGCGCCGGAAACGATCCGACCACGCCGGCCTTGCACTGCGCGATCACGAGATCAGGCACGGAGATGATGAACAGCGGCGCACCGATCACTGGAATCGACAGACGGCCTTTGAACAACGCAGGCATGGACATCAGTGAAAATCCTTCGGGTTAGCTCGGAAGAGAGACTGGGCTTAAGATGCCAGACGTCATACCAGCAGGGCAATCTTTCCAGTGTCAAGTATTGCGTCTTGGCGCTACTGCCGTAGCCCGGGTGGAGCGGAACGCGCAACCCGGGGCATCTGTGGCAGCGTTTACCAGCTGCCCCGGGCTACGCTGGCGCTCCACCCGGGCTACGAGCGCTACAGCGCACTACTGGCAGATCGCCCGCGTGACGAAATTTTCCGTCCGGCAGTCATTGGGCCCGCGCTTATGGCCGGGAAGGAACACGATCGGCGAGCATTTCTCGGCGGCATCGGTGTCCAGGCTCTTGCCTTCCTTGTAACCCTTGCTCTGGCAGAGCCTGTCGGCGCCGGCCTTGCAGTCTGGCGCGCCGTTGGCTGCCACCAGGCAGGCCGCGCGGCCGGTGACAATCAATGACGGTCTTGTGAGGGCAGACAGGTTCTCGCCCGCATCCCTGGCGCTGTTGTTGAGATCGTCGACGGTCTCGCCCGGGCTCTTCAAGGACGGCAGGATCGACCTGGACTTTTCGAACAGCTTGCCGATCTCGTTGATGAGGCCGGGGTTCTCCTCGCGCGCGGGTGGCGGAGCTTGGTTCGGCTGGGGCTGTGACTGGACACCGAGCGAGATTGGAGGCGCGGCCTGCGAAAAAGCGAGATCGGAGGCGAGCATCAGTGTCGACACGACAACAGCCGCCTTGGCGACGGGCGGTCCGATGCGAAACGAAAGCTCGACTCGATCACGCATGCCGAAGCGTAACCGAGGACGACGACACGGCAAAGCGCTTTACGCCACACCTATCGCCCTCATCCCGAGGAGCCGCGCAAGCGGCGTCTCGAGGGATGGGCCACGGGCTCGATTGGGGCCTCATGGTTCTCAAGGCGATGCGACGCATCGTTTGGAGACAGCGCTTACGCGCCTCCTCACCATGAGGGGTGAGAGCACCGGTTTTGTCGCGCAGGATCAAACCAGCTTGAACGCGATGTAGAAGCCGAACACCAGCACGATTGCGCCGAGCGCGACGTAGAAGCCCAGCCGCTTCTCCAATTCCTTGCGGATGAAATCGCCGTAGCGGTTGAGCAGGACCGCGACAATGAAGAAGCGGCCGCCGCGCGCGACGATCGAGCACAGGATGAACAGCCAGATGTTATAGCCGGCAAAGCCCGAGGTGATGGTGACGAGCTTGTAGGGGATCGGGGTCAAGCCCTTGAGCAGGATGATCACCGCGCCCCATTCGGCATAGGAGGCGCGGAAGGCGTCGACCTTGTCGCCGAGGCCGTAGATGGTGATCAGCCAATGGCCGACCGAGTCATAGAGCAGCGCGCCGATGGCGTAGCCGAGCACGCCGCCGGCGACCGACGCGATCGTGCAGACGGTGGCGAACCACCACGCGCGCCTCGGCTGCGCCAGCGACATCGGCAGCAGCATGATGTCGGGCGGAACCGGGAAGAATGAGCTTTCAGCGAAGGCGACCGCCGCGAGAATCCAAAGCGCGTAGGGTTTGTCGGCGGCGTCGATGCACCAGTCGTAGATCCGTTTCAGCATGGGCGCGATCAACCATCATGGAGCGCATTTGTCCATGCCGGCAAAAGAGTATTGTTGGCGGGTCAGCGCCGCTTCCGCAGGCTGCTTTCGAGCGCGACAATTCGCCGCCGCACGACCGGCTCGGCCGACGGCTTGGCCAGTCTGGCGCCAGTCTTCGGCAGTTTTTCGGCGATTCCGAGCAGATGTTCGCGCCGTTCCATCTCTTTCCAGACATCCTCCGGCTTGACGCCAGCGGCTGCCCACAAAACAGTCAGATTATAGAGAAGGTCGGCGCTCTCGCGCACCACCGCGTCGGTCTTGCCGCTGAGGGCGTCGATCACGACCTCGATCGCTTCCTCGGCCAGCTTCTTGGCCATCTTTGACGGCCCGCGCTGAAACAGCCGGGCGGTGCGCGACGTCGCCGGATCGAGATGCCGGGCCGCGAGAACCGCCCGATAGAGCCGTTCGACCGAATCACTCATTTCTCAAGCCTAATTCAAACCTCTGGCCAGCGTGTTAACGGGCAACCATGACACGCAAAAAAATCCACCGGCCGCGCGGGCGGCCGGTGGATGTCGTTGCGATCAAGATTACGTTTACCAGCTCGCGATCGGGTGACCGCGATAATACGGCACGCCGCGGCCATAGCCGCCGCCGTAATAATACGGACCGCCGCCATAGTAGGCCGGACCACCGTAATAGACCGGGCCGCCACCATAGTAGCCGTAGGAATCATAGTAATCACGGCGGTTCTGGGCGGCGGCGATCGCAAGCCCCGCGCCAACGATGCCGGCAAAGGCGGCCGCAGCAGCCGCGCCACCACCGCCACCGCGATAGTATCGCCGGCGCGCGCTGATATCGGTGACGTCACTGGTGCCGGTCTGCGCCGTGACCTCCTTGGCCTTCGGGGCCGAGCCCGCATAGGCCATCGACGGCTCGACCGCCGTCAGCGCGACCGCCGCGACGGTGGCCAGCGCGGCTCCGCGGCCGATCGATGAAAACACACCTTTTCGCGCAAACATCTGAGTAGTCCTCCGTGGAAGCTCGGCCCGTCGGGCCACTCACAGCCAACCACGGGTGCGATCCTAAGTTCCCCAAACCAAACGCAGGCTGAACGATCCCTGGCGAAATCGTGGCAGTCATCAAGCATTCAGGTTAGAAGCGGCAGAATGGCACCGCTGAACGGGCGAAAACGCGCGTTCGGCGTCACGAAACAGACATACCCAGCGCGACAGATTGTCTCGCGTCTCCTGACGTCATCATGCGCATAACCTCAACTTCCACCCGCCGCGACTTCCTGGGCCTTGCGATCGGCCTCGGCGCCAGCCTGTGCCCTCGCGCAAGCCGCGCGCAGAGCGCAGGCGCCGCCAAGCAGCCGATCACGATCCAGCTTACGCTCGACCGCCCGATCGACGCGGCGGCGTCGCCCTTCGTGATGGCAGCCGTCGGCGGATCGTTCGGTGCGGAGGGACTTGCGGTCACCACCAACATCGTCAGCGGATCGCAGGACGCGATCGCGCGCGTCGGCGCGGGGATGAGCGATTTCGCGCTGGTCGACATCAACACGCTGATCCGCGCGCGCGACCGGCAGGGCGCGGCCCCGGTCAAAGCGATCTTCGTGCTGTTCAACCACGCGCCCTACGCCATCATCGCGCGCAGGAGCCGCGGCATTCGCGCCCTCTCCGACATCGAGGGCAAGAATCTCGGCGTCGCCGAGGGCGATCTCTCGATCCGGCTGTGGCCTGCGGTCGCCAGGCAGAACGGCATCAAGCCGGCAAGCGTGAAGCAGAGCAGCATCAGCGCCGCGGTCCGCGAGCCGATGCTGTCGGCCGGTCAGGTCGACGCGGTCACCGGCTTCTCCTATCTGTCGGCGATCAACCTGCGCGATCGCGGCGTGCCGGCGGACGATCTCGCGGTGCTGCGCTTCGCAGACTACGGCTGCGAGGCCTATGGCGCCGCGCTGATCGTCAACCCGAATTTGGCAGCCGCCAAGCCCGAGGCCGTGAAGGGCTTTGTGCGGGCGGCGATCACGGGAACACATCTTGCGATCAAGGACCCGGGCCGCGCGGTGACCGAGGTGGTAAGCCGCATGGACGCCGGCTCGCGCGAACTGGAATCCGAGCGGCTGCGCGCCATCATCGGCGACAACATCCTCACCGCGGAAGTGAAGCAGCACGGCCTCGGCGGCATCGATACGGTCAGGTTCGAGCGGTCGATCGACCAGATCGCGGAGGATTTCAAATTCCAGAAGCGGCCGACCGCGGCGGATATTTTCGATGACGCGTTCCTGCCGCCGGCCGACGCGCGCGTGGTGAATTGATGAATGTTTTCGGCGAGTTCGATTGATAGTCCCTCATGGTGAGGAGCGCCGTGAGGCGCGTCTCGAACCATAAGGCCCCAATCTCGCCCATGTCCCATCGTTCGCGACGCTTGCCGCGCAAGCTCCTCGAGATGAAGGCTGGAAGGCGCGGCTCGCAGGATCACGCTCTTACACAACGTGGATAATATCTTTCGCTAACCATCGCGCTCTGGTTCTCGCCTGCGATCCCGGATTACAATGGCGGCATGTCGCTGCTTCGTCTTTATGTTCGCGTGCTCGAATTGCTCGGCAAGGAGGCGCGGCTCGGCTGGATCCTGGCCGGCGCCAATCTCCTGCTCGCCTGCGCGCAATTCGCCGAGCCGGTGCTGTTCGGCAAGATCGTCGATGTACTCTCGGGCAAGCCGGTCACCGGGCTGCTCGCGTCCACCTCGCCATGGCCGCTGCTCGCCGCCTGGGTTGCGTTCGGCCTGTTCACGATCGGGTGTAGCGCCGTCGTGGCGCTGCACGCCGACCGGCTTGCGCATCGCCAGCGGCAGGCGGTTCTGACCGATTATTTCGAGCACATCCTGCAACTGCCGCTGACCTTCCACACCGGCACCCATTCGGGACGGCTGATGAAGGTGATGCTGAACGGCACGGACGCGCTGTGGCGGCTCTGGCTCGGCTTCTTCCGCGAGCATTTCGCCGCAATCCTGTCGCTGGTCGTGCTGTTGCCGCTGTCGCTCTACATCAACTGGCGGCTTGCGATCCTGCTGTTCGCGCTCTGTGTCGTCTTCACCGTGCTGACGACGCTGGTGGTGCGCAAGACCTACGGCATGCAGAGCGAGGTCGAGGAGCACTACAGCGATCTCTCCGCGCGCGCCTCTGACGCGCTCGGCAATGTCGCGCTGGTGCAGAGCTTCGTGCGCATCGACTCGGAGGTGCAGGGCCTGCGCTTCGTCGCCGACAAGCTGCTCGCCGCACAAATGCCCGTGTTGTCGTGGTGGGCGCTGGTGACCGTGATCACGCGCGCCTCCACCACCATCACCGTGCTTGCGATCTTCACGGTCGGCATCGTGCTGAACGAGCAGGGGCTGACCTCGGTCGGCGAGATCGTGATGTTCGTCTCCTTCGCGACCATGCTGATCCAGAAGCTCGAGCAGGTGGTGAGCTTCATCAACAACGTGTTCATGGAAGCGCCGCGCTTGAAGGAATTCTTCGACGTGCTCGACGCGGTGCCGGCGGTGCGCGACCGTCCCGGCGCGATGGATGCGGGCCGGCTGTCGGGCCTCATCGAATTCAACGATGTCTCCTTCTCCTATGACGGCAAGCGGCCGGCAGTGGAGGATTTGACCTTCACCGCGCTGCCCGGCCAGACCATCGCGCTGGTCGGCTCGACCGGCGCCGGCAAGTCGACCGCGATCGCGCTGCTGCACCGCGCCTTCGACCCGCAGTCGGGCATCATCAAGATCGACGGCATGGACATCCGCGCGCTGAAGCTGACTGCGCTGCGAAGGAACATCGGCGTGGTGTTCCAGGAGGCGCTATTGTTCAACCGCTCGCTTGCCGAGAACCTGCGCGTCGGCAAGCCTGATGCCACCGACGAGGAACTTCGCACGGCAGCAGCCCGGGCGCAGGCGCTGGAATTCATCGAGCGTAGCGAGAAGGGTTTTGATACCCATGCCGGCGAGCGCGGCCGCATGCTGTCAGGCGGCGAGCGGCAGCGCTTGTCGATCGCCCGCGCGCTTCTGAAGGATCCGCCGATCCTGATCCTGGACGAGGCGACCAGCGCGCTGGATGCCGTCACCGAGGCCAAGGTCAACGCCGCTCTCGATGAAGTGATGAAAGGCCGTACCACCTTCGTGATCGCGCATCGCCTCTCCACCATCCGCCACGCCACCCGCATCCTGATGTTCGACAATGGCAGGGTGATCGAAAGCGGAACTTTCGATGAACTCGTCGCAAAAGGCGGCCGTTTTGCCGATCTGGCGCGGGCCCAGTTCATGGTTCAGGAAAACGCGCGGACGAGTCTGCAGGCCGAATAGGCCGCGGTCCACCGGCCGCGGAATTGTCGAAATTCGGCCGATTTCGTCCACGATTAAATAACCCGACCTCTGTTCTCGAAAGGCGGCCCGGTATAGGGTTTGCATCGCCGCAAAATTGGCCGGCGCCGGACACGCTTGAAACCGGAACGTCACATCTGAAAGCCCACCTTGTTCAAGGCGGGTCTTCAATCAGAACCGGACCAGGATAGTGCACCTTCTTCGCCCGCTGCTTCGCCGATCGCTTCTCCTCTTCGTCGCCGCCGCGGCTCTCGCTCTCGCGCCGCGCGCGACCAACGCCGAGGCGCTGCTGGTGGTGGAAGCCGATAGTGGAAAGGTGCTGCAGGCCGACAACGCGACCATGCCCTGGTATCCGGCATCGGTCACCAAGCTGATGACCGCCTATGTGACGCTGAAGGCGGTGAAGGACGGCCGCATCTCGCTCGACACGCTGCTGACGGTGTCGCCGACGGCCGCCTCGCAATCGCCGTCGAAGATGGGCTTCCGCCCGGGCACGCAGGTCACCGTCGACAATGCGCTGAAGATGATGCTGGTGAAGTCGGCCAACGACATGGCGGTCGTGCTCGCCGAAGGCGTCGGCGGATCGATCGACGGCTTCTCCGCGATGATGAACGAGACCGCGCAGAAGCTCGGCATGGTGCAGACGAGCTACGTCAATCCGAACGGACTGCCGGCGGACGGTCAGATCACCTCGGCGCGCGACCTTGCGATCCTCGCCCGCGCCATCATCCGTGATCTCCCGGAATACGAATATTTCGTGCACATCCCCTCGATCCGCTTTGGCCGACGGGTCACGCAGAACTTCAACCGCCTGATCGGCCGCTATCCCGGCGCTGACGGCTTCAAGACCGGCTTCATCTGTGCCTCCGGTTACAACCTCGTGGCGTCGGCGACGCGCGACGGCAAGCGGCTGATCGCAGTGGTGCTCGGCGCCTCGTCGGGCCGGATGCGCGCGGTGCGCGCGGCGCAGCTGCTCGATCGCGGCTTTGCCAATAACGGCCTGTCCTGGCTCAAGCCCTCGCTCGGCACGGTGGAGAACCTGGCGCCGATCGACGCCACGCCGCCGAACCTGCGCGACGAGATGTGCGGCCCCAAGCGCAAGCGGCCGGCCAGCGACGAGGATGAGGACACTGTCGCCAGCAGCACAAGCAGCAGCAGCGGCGAGACCGGCGCGACCTTCTTCGCCGCCGCCCTGCCACCGCCGCTGTTCAAGCCGGCTGACTTGCTGGCGCAGCCTGCGGAGGCGTCCGAGCCGGTCGTGGTCTATACCGGCCCAACGCGGACGGGTGCGGCGCTGATCGCCGCGGTTGCGGCGGACACCGAGAAGGACACGCCAAAGCCACACAAGAAGAAGGCGCATGTCGCGGCCAAGAAGCCCGACGCTTCTGCCGACGCCAAGTCGGACGCTAAGTCCGACGCCAAGCCGGCTGCAAAGCAGGCCAAAGCGGACACCAAGCAAGCCGCTAAGCCGGAGGCCAAGCCAGCGGCGAAACCTGCCGCTGTGCGGCATGCCAGCGCCAAGTCGAATGGCGCTGCCGCAAAGCCTTCGGAGAAGCCCGCTGCCACCGCGGGTGATAAGCCAGCCGCCAAGCCGGCGAAGCCGAAGGCGGCGGCCAAGCCGAAGAACGACAGCAGCAAGCCGGCCAGTTAACCGCGCCGCAACATCCCCCGATCTGCAGATGCGTCGAACGGGCGCGGGCGGCTTGCCATCGGCTGCTGGCTAGCCCAATACTGCCCAAAAGAAGGCAGTCCGGGCCAACGTCCGGGGACGAGGAGAGAGGGGATTTCCATGGAGCGCATCTGGCTCAAGCATTACCCGGCCGGCGTGCCCGCCGACATCGACGTCACGCAATACTCATCGCTGGTTGAGCTGCTCGAGGAAAGCTTTGCGAAGTTCGCCGACCGCAAGGCCTTCATCTGCATGGACAAGGCGATCACCTATCGCGAGCTCGACGAGATGTCGACCGCGCTCGGCGCATACTTGCAGAGCCTCGGCCTGCAAAAGGGCGCGCGCGTCGCGCTGATGATGCCGAACGTGCTGCAATATCCGATCTCGACCGCCGCCGTGCTGCGCGCGGGATACGCTGTCGTGAACGTCAACCCGCTCTACACCCCGCGCGAGCTCGAGCACCAGCTCAAGGATTCCGGCGCGGAAGCCATCATCGTTCTGGAGAATTTCGCCAGCACCGTGCAGCAAGTGCTGGGCAAGACGTCTGTCAAGCACGTCATCGTCGGCAGCATGGGCGACCTGCTCGGCTTCAAGGGCGTGATCGTCAATCTGGTGGTGCGCCGGGTGAAGAAGATGGTGCCGCCGTTCTCGATCCCGCGCGCCGTCCCGTTCAATGCCGCTGTCGCTGCGGGCCGCGGCATGAAGCTCAACCGGCCCAGGATCACGCCCGACGACGTCGCCTTCCTGCAATATACCGGCGGCACCACCGGCGTCTCCAAGGGAGCCACCCTGCTCCACCGCAACATCGTCGCCAATGTGTTGCAGAATGACGCCTGGCTGCAGCCGGCGATCAAGAAGCCGCCGCATGTCGACCAGCTCTTCATCGTCTGCGCGCTGCCGCTCTACCACATCTTCGCGCTGACCGCCTGCTATCTGCTGGCGGTGCGCGCCGGCGGCGTCAACCTCCTGATCCCGAACCCGCGCGACCTGCCCGGCTTCGTCAAGGAGCTCGCGAAATATCGGATCAACAGCTTCCCCGCCGTCAACACGCTCTACAACGGCTTGTTGAACACGCCCGGCTTCGACAAGCTCGACTTCTCCAAACTGAAGACCTCCTTCGGCGGCGGCATGGCGACGCAAAAGCCCGTGGCAGAGAAATGGCTGGCGGTGACCGGCTGCGCGCTGTCGGAAGGCTACGGCCTGTCCGAGACCTCGCCGACGCTGACCTGCAACCCGGCAGACACCAACAAGTTCTCCGGCTCGATCGGCCTGCCCGTGCCTTCGACCTATCTCTCGATCCGCGACGATGACGGCAATGAACTGCCGCTCGGACAGGCCGGCGAGATCTGCGCCAAGGGCCCGCAGGTGATGTCAGGCTACTGGAACCGGCCGGACGAGACCGCGCGAGTGATGACCGCGGACGGCTATTTCCGCACCGGCGACATCGGGGTGATGGACGAGAACGGCTACACCAAGATCGTCGACCGCAAGAAGGACATGATCCTGGTCTCCGGCTTCAACGTCTATCCGAACGAGATCGAGGAAGTGATCGCGAGCCATCCGGGCGTGCTCGAATGCGCCGTGATCGGCGTGACCGACGCCAAGACCAGCGAGGCAGTGAAAGCCTTCATCGTCCGCAAGGATCCGAGCCTCACCGCCGAGGAGATCATCAAGTTCTGCAGCACCCAGCTCACCAACTACAAGGTGCCCAAGCAGATCGAGTTCAGGACCGCGTTGCCGAAGACCAATGTCGGCAAGATCCTGCGCCGCGAATTGCGCGACGAGAAGAAGCCGGCGGCTGCGGCCTGAATTCGCGCGCGAGCGGACATGCGGACCATGACTTACGCTCCCGACGTCACGCCGGGCGAAATCCTGGCGTTTTGGCGCGCGGCCGGCCCCGGTCGCTGGTATGCGCGCGACGATGTGTTCGATGCGGACATACGCGACTGCTATCTCGAGCTGTGGCGGAAGGCGGCGGGCGGCGAGTTGTCGTCATGGGAGATGAGCGATGACGGCGCACTGGCGCTCGTCATCGTGCTCGACCAGTTTCCCCGCAACATGTTTCGCGGCAATGCCCTGACCTATTCGAGCGACGCGCTGGCGCGCGAGGCGGCGCACCGGGCCATCAGCCGAGGCGTGGACGCGCGAATCGACCCCGACTTGCTCGAATTTCTCTACATGCCCTTCATGCATTCGGAGCATCTGCCCGACCAGATGCGCTGCATCGAGTTGTTTCGCAACATCGGCAATACGGAACAGCTCGAATATGCGGAGGGGCACGCCGATATCATCCGGCGGTTCGGCCGTTTCCCTCACCGCAACCGCATCCTGGGGCGCGCGACCACGCCCGATGAGCAGGCCTTCCTGGATCAGGGCGGATTTTCCGGATGATGACGGAACGGTGAAGGCGCGCGGCCGTTGCGGTTTTGAGCCCCACGAATATTGTGCCGGCAAGCTGCACGGTCTACAAAACATCAGCTCATTCAGGGAGACTGGACGATGACGATCCAAGTTGGCGGCAAGCTGCCGGATGCCAAGTTTCGCGTGATGACCGAGGAAGGTCCGCAGGTGCGGACAACAGATGATGTCTTCAAGGGCAAGAAGGTGGCACTATTCGCCGTGCCCGGCGCCTACACCGGCACCTGCCACAAGATGCATCTGCCGAGCATCTTCCTCAACGCCTACGCCATCAAGGACAAGGGCGTCGACACCATCGCGATCGTCTCGGTCAACGATGCCTTCGTCATGAACGCCTGGAAGCGCGACACCGACCAGCGCGACGAGGCGCTGTTCCTCGCCGACGGCAATGCCGATTTCACCAAGGCGATCGGCATGGAGCTCGACGCCTCCGGCAATGGCCTTGGCATCCGCTCCAAGCGCTATTCGATGCTGGTCGAGGATGGCGTGGTGAAGAAGCTCAACCTCGAACCGGCCCCCGGCAAGGTCGAGGTGTCCGGCGGCGACACGCTGCTGGCGCAGCTGTAAGCTTTACCGCGTCATTGCGAGCAAAGCGAAGCAATCCACCTCACCACTTGCGGAGACATGGATTGCTTCGTCGCTAGAGCGTGATGAGATAAGGTCGAATTGTGTTCCCATGGGCGCTGCCTCTTCTCACCTCTCCCATAGGGAGAGGTC
>NZ_JCAMOR010000033.1:0-83081 GCF_059512385.1 Bradyrhizobium sp. Crot121
GTGATCTTCGCAATCACCGGACTTACCATGACCGCTCCAGCCTCTCAGCCTTTTGCAGAACCTTCCGCACACTACCTTTCCGCTGTTCAGCCCCATCGCGGTCGGCGACGCCATATTCCAATGGTGAGTTGGCAGCCTTCGAGAATCATAACCGACATGAGCAAACGCGGCGATGACTAAACACCACCCTGCCATCGCACACACCTGCGAACCGCGTCCTTGCCACGCATACGCCGTTGACTCAGGTCCTGCCCGGTAGGTGTGAAAGAGCTGTTCGAGTGTTGTCTCAGCTTCGGGAGCGCTGGTCGATTCTCGGATGAAAGATCAATGGCGGTTGGTCCGTAGAGAGGCGGCTCCAAATAACCGCCTCTCTCGCTGCGTCTATAAACAGCGCTCAACGCGCACAGCGGCCGCCACACCCTCAACCACCCTTGCCTCACCCCAAGGGACTGTCATCCCAGCCTGAGGTGAAGGCAAGACGAAGATGGACGACGAGAGACCAGATGCTATTGATTCACGATGTTACCGGTCGCGTTGAAGTCCTTCTTCTTATCATATCCGGAGTCGCGTAGATTTCGGAAATACAGGTCGCGGTCTTGGCTGCTCATGCCGCCCTGCCAGCCGACCGGATACGGACCCGCAAATGCGTTCCGGTACATCGGACGCGCAGAGTACGGGGCACCGTAAGCGCCTGAATAGTAGGGGCCACCTCCATAGTAGCCTGCCCCTGTGTAGTAAGGGCCGCCTCCCCATCCCCAGGAGGGTGAGGTGGCACCGACCGCCGCAGCCGTTCCGACTGCCGCAGCCGTTCCGACCGCCGCGGCGCCTGCCATACCAGCACCGTATGCGGCCCGGCGCGTTTGCCGACGCGCAACACCCGCAGCGCTCACGGGCGTCAACGGGCGGCCGACCCGTGCCTGGGCGCTCTCAACCGACAGCGTCACGCCGCGCTGTTCAGACCAGTTGAATGAAAGCAGCGCCGCACAGGCGAAGGCCGGGATCGCAATGGCAACTTTTGTCACAGTGGTCTGCGTCATATTGCTTCCTCCATTTTTTCTGCCCCATTTTTTCGACGTCTTGTGGTTGGCACGCATTGGGCGGGTCAGAGAGATTGCCCGCACAGAGTTGAAGCAATGAAAGTTCAACTGGAAAAGGTTGTACTCGACGGGATGAGCCGGCATCGGCGTAAATCTCTGCATGTTGGTACGGCAACAGCAGACTACTTGCAAAACCGCCATCATATGCTTCTGCGCTTCAGAAATCCGGCGAAAAAACTGACAGTGAGACTGTCATACTTCGAGCCTTGTTGAAGTTTCGAGGTACTTCTTCGGCGTGAGCCATCTCAGAACTTTGCCGAAAGACATCCTGAAGTTTGAAGATACCCAAAGACACGTCGTCGTTCCGGATGTTTGTGTCGTCTCGCGCCAATGTGATGCAGGCGGCTAACGCACCGCGCGACACTGTTCGCGGGTGCGACGCATTGCTGCTTGATCTGGCGCAATGTCTATTTGACAGCCTGCCGTCAAAAACCATTTGATCGAGGCAGGAACCGCCGGACGAGGATTCGCGGGTCCTCATCCGGGACGTGAGCCACTTATGAAGCGATCGAAAAGGTCCGCGAAGGAGCGCATTTTCCGCCCCAAGAGGACCCGTGCACGGCTGAGCGGAGAGATGCCCTGCGCGACCGTGTTTCGTCTCGTGGGCTCCGCCTGCCTCGAAGACGTCAAGGCTCATCATCGCGGCGCCCGTAACGGCGATACCGTCGCCGTGCATCAGACGCGTGTGGCGCTGACCCGTTTTCGCGCGGCGATCGCTTTCTTTGAGCCCATGGTGCAGGATTCCGAATGGCCGCGCCTGAAGTCCGAATTGAAATGGCTTAACGGATATCTTGGCGCCACGCGCGACCTTGATGTCGCGATCGGGAACGCTCCCCGCGAACGGCTGTTCAGGACAGCCCGGGCCGAGAGCCAGCGCCAGTTGAGACGGGCGCTGACATCAGATCGCTATCGCCGCTGGTTCAAGGATATGGTCGATTGGGTCAACCATGGCCCATGGTCTCATATGAGCGAGCACCGCCTGGTGCGGCTCCGCGCATCGCCAGCTTCCGAGTACCACGCGCGCCGGCTCGCCGGCTGGCATGAAAAGCTCGTCAAAAAGAGCCGCGGCCTGCAGGAAATGGGCGGGCGCAAGCAGCACCGCGTTCGCCTGGCCAGCAAACGGCTGCGCTATGCGATCGAGTTCTCCGAAGACGTGCTGGCAAAGAAGGACTTCGCCCCATGGCGCGCGATCGTGAAGCAGCTACGCAAGGCGCAGCAGATTCTCGGCGAACTGCACGACGCCGAGGCTGCGCGGGCGCTCGTGGCAGGCCTGCAACAGCGCGTCGGGACCCGCCCTGCGGGCCACCAGCGGAAACCGCTCGAGCTGCTGGACAAGAAGGAAAAACAGCGGCTGCTGCGGCGCGCTGCGGTCGCATATCGGAGGATTGCAGCCTAGGCGGGAAATTGCGGTCAACCCCGTATTTGTCCGGGCAGGATTGTTGATCGAGCGCATTTTCTTGCCCTGCTCGATTCGGCTAGTTTGCATTCAAGAAACTCGCATTTCTCCTGGTTGACACCATGCCCGACGGTTCTTCGACGGCCCATCTCTATCGCCCCAAGCTCATGACCGCCCTGGGCGAGGGCTACAGCCTCGACAAACTCCGCCAGGATGCCGTTGCGGGCCTCACCGTGGCCGTAGTCGCGCTGCCGCTCTCGATGGCGATCGCGGTGGCCTCCGGCGTGACCCCAGAACGGGGGCTTTTCACCGCCATCGTCGGCGGTTTTCTGGTCTCGGCGCTCGGCGGAAGCCGATTTCAGATCGGCGGACCGGCAGGCGCCTTCATCGTGCTGGTGGCGGCGACCGTCGCCCAGCTGGGCGTCAACGGCCTGTTGCTTACCGTGCTGGTGTCCGGCGTGATGCTGACCCTGGTCGGCGCGACCGGTCTCGGCTCGCTGATCCGTTACATGCCGCATCCCGTGACCGTCGGCTTCACCTGCGGAATCGCGGTGACCATTTTTGCGAGCCAGATCACGGACCTGTTCGGACTGACGCTCGCCGGTCCCGAGCCGGGGCCCCTGCTCGCAAAGCTGATTGTGCTTGGCCGTGCGCTTCCGACCCTGAATTGGGCCGCACTCGGCGTTGGTGCCGGGACGGCGGCGATCATCTTCGCGGTGCGGCAGTGGCGGCCGACCTGGCCGGGAATGCTGATCGCCATTGCGATCGCCTCGGTCGTGGCGCTGGTGCTGCAACTGCCGGTCGAGACCATCGGCACCCGTTTCGGTGAAATCCCCCACAGCCTGCCGGCGCCGCAGGTGCCTGATATCTCCTACGACCTTCTGCTGAAGGTCTTGCCGGCGGCGTTCTCGTTCACGTTGCTCGGCGGCGTCGAGAGCCTGCTGTCGGCAAAAGTCGCCGACAGCATGACCGGTCGCAGGCACCGTTCCAACATGGAGTTGGTCGCACAAGGCATTGCCAACATCGCCTCCGCCTTGTTCGGCGGCATCAGCGTCACCGGCACCATCGCGCGCACGGCAACCAATATCCGCGCCGGCGGCCGCAGCCCGCTGTCCGGCATGCTGCATTCCGTCTATCTGCTGCTGTTCATGCTCGTTGCAGCGCCCCTGGCGCGCTACATCCCGCTCGCGGCGCTCTCCGGTGTCCTGGTCGTGGTGTGCTGGTACATGGCGGAGAAGGAGGAGTTCGTCCGCGTGGTGAAGGACTGGCGCAGCGGCGTGGTGCTGGTGCCGACCTTCGCACTGACGATCTTCAAGGATCTCACCTTCGGCATCGTCGCTGGATGCATCCTCGCCGTCGTCTTCGCGCGGCTCGGAAATCCGCAGAAGCCGGAGGACGCGTAGAGCGCGGTTCCGAGCTCCCCGTCATTGCGAGCGAGCGAAGCAATCCACCTCTCCGCTTGTTGCGGCATGGATTGCTTCGTCGCTTCGCTCCTCGCAATGACGGGCAATCAGCCCAAGCGCATGCCAAAAAGATGATCGGCGGTGGGACTTCGCATCGACCGGACGTCCGCCTATATCAGCCCCTCTTGTATTATGCCCGTCATTCAAAGCCAGGGGAACATATCATGGCGAGCCCATCCATTCTCGAACCGACGGCGCCGCAGGGCAGCGTGCTGATCGCGGGCGTCGGCGCGTCCCAGGGGGTGGGCGCGGCGATCGCTCGCCGGTTCGCCGCGGGCGGATACCCGGTCGCAATCGCAGGCCGCAATGCCGAGAAGCTCGCGGCGACCGCGGCGGAGCTTGCGGCCGCCGGCGCCAAGGTTGCCCATGTCGTCGGCGATGTCTCCAAGCCCGGCGATGTCGCCCGCTTCGTGGCAGCGGCGCAACAGCTCGCGCCGCTTGCAATGGCGGTGCACAATGCCGGCTCGAACCGGTGGGCGCCCTTCCTGAAGATAAGCGAAGAGCAGTTCGAGTCACATTGGCGCGAGCATGCGCTCGGCGGCTTTCACCTCGCGCAGGCGGCGATTCCCGCATTGCTGTCGCGCGGCGGCGGCACGCTGGTGTTCACGGGAGCGAGCGGTTCGCTGCGCGGCAAGGCTCATTTCGCGCCCTTTGCCGCCGCCAAGGCGGCGCTGCGCGCGATGGCGCAGAGCATCGCGCGGGAATTCGGACCCCAGGGCATCCATGTCGGCCATGTCGTGATCGACGGCGGCATCGCGGGCGATCGGCTCATGAGCCTGCGGCCGCAATTGAAGGAGGAGCGCGGGCCGGACGGCCTGCTCAACATCGCCGCCATCGCCGACGCCTATTGGGTGCTGCACCATCAGCACCGCAGCGCCTGGACCCTTGAGCTCGACCTCCGCCCCTGGGCGGAGTCGTTTTAGCGGTGTGTAACTCTACGATACCCATGCAGGCGTCCCGGGTTACGCGTTCGCTCCACCCGGGCTACGCGCACAAGACCTCTACGTCATGCTTCCCGGCATGAAGCAGCGGATCGTGATTCCCGTGGTGCCCTTCATCGGCCAGACCATGGTCCGGCCAGCGCGGTTCGGCTCGGTGATCACGGCCTCATCCGGCACCATGATCCATTGTCCCTCCAGACGGACCCGGTAATGCCCATCCTTGGACTCCCAATCCGGATCGGCCACCGCGACGCCGTCGGCGTCCGAGCAGCAAGGGCCGAGTTTGCTCTTCAGACTATCGAACCAGGGTTTGAGTGGCGAGTTGGAATAGCGCCCGTCATCGCGGGCCATCGAGGCTCCCGCTGGAACGACGAGGAGAATTGTCAGGATTGACGTCCGAACCAAATTTTTGCGAGCCATGTCCGTGCCGTGACAAGATGCCCGTCCCCAACTTTGACAAACTGGGAACTCGGCACAAAGTTCCATTTATGGACCCGATTGGGACAGCTCTCCACAGGACAGGCGGGTCAACGCTGGACGGCACAGCCTTCGAGGAACAGAGTCGCGCAGGCCTCAGCGCGGCGCTCGAGTTCGGCACGGTCGGGCGGTGCTTCACGGCCGAACAATACAGCACGCTGCGGCGCGAAGACGACCATGCCAAGCAGCATGCCGGCCGCCGCCTCCGGATCGATCTCCCGAAGCGCGATCAGGCCGCGCTCCTGTTGCGTCCGCAACCAGTTTGCCAGCGTAGTCACCGTTCGCCGCATCGCACTCTTGTAGAAGCTCTCCGCTATATCGGGGAATTTGTCGCTGTCGGCGAGGATCAGGCGCTGCAGCGCGATCACCTCGCCATCCAGGATCAGTTCGGCGCAGGCAAGACAGGCCTCGCGTAACGCACCTTTGATGTTGCTGCCGTCGCAGGCGCGCAGCCGCACGCCCGAAATGAACCGGTCCATCCGGTCCGCGACCATCCCCTCGAACAGGGCCTGCTTGCCGGAAACGAGCCGGTAGAGCGTCTTCGTCGAAACGCCGGCGCGACGCGCCACGTCATCCATGCTGGTCGCCGCGAAGCCGCTGGCGGCGAATTCCCGCCGCGCGGCATCAAAGATCACCATCCGCGTCTCGTCATCGGAACGCAGCGGCGGCCTGCCCCGGCTGCGACGCTCGGGTGCCGCAGCGCCTTTGTCCACTCTGCCCTGTCTTGTCGTGACCGTCATGCCATTGAGCCATGCTTTAAGATGACGCCTGTCATTCCATTGACAGACCCAATATGGCGCCTATTTTGGAAAACATCAAGTTTCCTAATTGTCCCATGCCCGTGACCTGAAATTATCCAGTCCTGGCAAGGGGATAGAAAGTCAGGAGGGCCGTCATGAACCAGCATTCCCCGACGCTAGAGGTCGAACGCCCGCTCTCGGTCGCCGAAGTGCAGCGGCTCGCGCCGACGCCGGAGCCGGTCGTCCCCGCCCCGGTTGCCTCGGCATCGATCAAGGGCAGGCTGCGGCGGATCGCTTTCGCGGGCATCGCCGTCGCCGCGCTGTCGGGCGCCGCCTGGTACGGCTGGGACTACTGGACCATCGGCCGCTTCCTCGTCTCCACCGATGACGCCTATGTCAAAGCCGACAACACCACGATCGCGCCGAAGGTGTCGGGCTATCTCAGCGCGGTGCTGGTCGGCGACAATGAGCGCGTGAAGGCCGGCCAGGTGCTGGCGCGGATCGACGAGCGTGATTTCAAGGTGGCGCTGAACCAGGCCAAAGCCGATGTCGAAGCCGCCCGGGCCGCCGTTGCCAGCAAGCATGCGCAGCTCGACGTCCAGCAGGCGGTGATCGAGGCCGCGAAGGCGACGCTCGACGTCGACACCGCGACGCAGACCTTCGCCGCGCAGGAGAACAAGCGCTACACCGACCTCGCCACCACCGGCTATGGCAGCGTGCAGAACGCGCAACAGGCGCAATCGCGCCACGCCAGCGCGCAAGCCGCCGTCCAGCGCGACATCGCCAACCTCGCTTCGGCGCGAAAGCAGGTCGAACTGCTGAAGGCGGAGATCACGCAGGCGGTGGCGGCGACCGCGCGCGCCGAGGCCATCGAACAACAGGCCGAGCTGAACCTCGGCTACACCACGATCACAGCGCCGATCGACGGCGTGGTCGGCAACCGCACGCTGCGCGTCGGTCAGTTCGTGCAGGCCGGCACGCAACTGATGTCGCTGGTGCCGGCGACCGGCGCCTATGTGGTGGCGAACTTCAAGGAGACCCAGCTCACCGACGTCCGCAAGGGACAGAAGGCGGACATTTCCGTCGACATGTTCCCGGGCCAGGTCGTGCACGGCCACGTCGATTCACTCGCGCCGGCCAGCGGCCAGGAGTTCGCATTACTGCCGCCGGACAACGCCACCGGCAATTTCACCAAGGTGGTGCAGCGCATCCCCGTGAAAATCCTGCTCGACTCCACGCCGGTCGAATTGCGCCCCGGCATGTCGGTGATCCCGACGATCGATACACAGTCGCACAGCGACGCCCTGCAGCAGCCGGTCGCAACGCCGAAGCCAACGACTTCGATTGCCCAGAGGTGACGTCATGTCGGACCTCACATTATCGGCCACAGCCCCCCTGCCGCGTGCGGCTGTCGACCCGAACCGGGCCAGCGCCACGGTGTGGATCTCCATACTCGCGGCGATGATCGGCGCCTTCATGGCGATCCTCAACATCCAGATCACCAACGCCTCGCTCCTCAACATCGAGGGCGGCATCGGCACCGGCGTCGACAACGGTTCCTGGATCTCGACGTCATACCTGATCGGCGAGATCGTGGTGATCCCGCTCACCGACTATCTCAGCCGCGTGTTCTCGTTCCGCAACATCATGATCGGCCACGCCACGCTGTTTGCCATCTTCTCCGTCGCCTGCGCCTTCACCCATGACCTGCCATCGATGATCGCGATGCGCGCGCTGCAAGGCTTTTTCGGCGGCGTCCTGATCCCGATGGCGTTCACGCTGGTGTTCACCAAGCTGCCCAAGGCGCAGCAGCCGATCGGCCTTGCGATGTTCTCGATCGCCGTGACCTTTGCGCCGGCAATCGGCCCGACCATCGGCGGCTATCTCACCGAGAACTACGGCTGGCAGACCATCTTCTTCGTCAACGTGGTGCCGACCGCGGTCATGGTGACCATGCTCTATTTGACGCTGGAGCGGCAGCCGATGCAGCTCGGCCTGTTGCGCGAGGGCGACTGGCTCGGGATCGCGACCATGGCGATCGGCCTCTCGGCGCTGCAGACCGTGCTGGAGGAAGGCAACAAGGACGATTGGTTCGGCTCGCCCTTCATCGTGAAGCTTGCGATTGTCGCCGCGGTCAGCCTGTCGCTGTTCGTGATCATCGAACTCGTCGTGGAGAAGCCGCTGATCCGGCTGCGGCTGCTCGCCCAGCGCAGTTTCGGCTTCGGCACGATTTCGGCCGTGTTCGTCGGCTTTGCGCTGTTCGGCTCGGTCTATCTCTTGCCGGCCTATCTCGGCCAGGTGCAACTCTACAACGCCGAGCAGATCGGCCAGGTGCTGGCGTGGACCGGCCTGCCGCAGCTCATCCTGATCCCGCTGGTGCCGAAACTGATGCAGCGCTTCGATGCCCGCTATATCGCGGCCGTAGGGATGGCGCTGTTCGCGGCAAGCTGCTTTATGAACACGCAGATGTCGCTCAACTATGCCGGCGACCAGCTCTTCGTCCCCAACATCATCCGCGCCATCGGCCAGGCCTTGATGCTGGCCCCGCTCAGCGCCGTGAGCCTCGGCAGCGTCGCGCCGCAGGATGCAGCGGCCGCTTCCGGCATCTCCAACATGATGCGCAACCTCGGCGGCGCGATCGGCACCGCACTGCTTGCGACCATCGCCACCAAGCGCGAGCAGTTCCATTCCAACATCATCGGTCAGTCGGTTGACCTCGCGCGCGAGGAGGTGCGTCAGCGCCTCGCCGAGATGACGAACTACTTCATGGCCCATGGCATGGCCGATCCGGCAGCCGCAAGGCACCAGGCGATCATCGCGCTCGGCAACGCCGTGAAACGCCAGGCGCTGGTGATGGGATACAGCGATACATTCGCCGTGCTGGGCTTCGTGCTCGTGCTCGCCGGCATCGCGATTCTCTTGACCGGCAAGCCGAAGGGCGGCGGCGCCGCCGGCGGCGCGCATTGAAGATTGCCGTACTCCCTCTCCCGCGAGCGGGAGAGATGACCTCGCGGCCTACACCGCGATCGGCACGAAGTGATTGATCGCGACCAGGATCATCAGCGCCACCACGCCGATGCAAAGGCTCCAGCCGATCAGTTGGTTCTCGACCGTCAGCAGTGGCTCGCCACACATGCTACGAACCCGGCGGCCTTGTCTTGCGGTCATGATCCGTCCTCTCATGTGCGGTCAGAATGCCGTTCGATTGTCGGGGCGTCGCCGCCGCTCGATCAGCGCCCGTGCTGCGCGTTCCGCGGCGCGGGCCGAGCCGAAATGGCCGCCCTCGAGACTGTCGAACGCGCGTTCGGAAGAAAAGAAGCGGAAGCCGCGCTCGTCACCCACGACGATGCCGGCGGTCTGGTTGGAAACTTCGATGACATAGGCTTTGGACATGTGTGCTCGTTCGCCGCTGCTGCGGCGCTCCCGTCTGATTCATGGTTGAGGTCGGTAACTAGGCGGGAATCAGCAACAGGCTCCGGTCGCCGCCGAGACACAGCGACGGGTCATGCGCTTGCGCATATCGCCCACCACTTTCCGGTCTCTTGCTCTCATGCGGTAACCCCGAAGCAGCACAATCTGCTGCATCGAATATCCCGGGAAAGCCCGTTTTGGTCAATGAAATGGCTATCCAAATTTTTGAAGCACGGCGCGAGGCGCCTTCTACGCCGATCATCAAAAATGGACGGAATGATCCCGCGCCGCTCGCGCGCCTATCCAGCGAACACGATATCCGCCACAACGGGGAGATGGTCCGAGTAGCGCCTCGCTTCGCGATCGGTCCAGGCTTTGAGGATGTCGCCGTCACGATCGACATAGATGCGGTCGAGACGAAGAAGCGGCAAGCGGGAGGGAAAGGTCCGCAGCCGTGTCCGCACCGGACAAGATCGGACCAGCACGCGCCGCACCGATTTCACCCAGAACCAATCGTTGAAATCGCCGAGCACGATGGTCCGCGGCGCCTTGGCGAGATCAGCCAGCGCCAGCGCCTGGGCGTGCCTTTCATGGATGCTCAATCCAAGATGCGTCGCAACGACCGACACGTGACCGAGGGGTGTATCGACCGTTGCGGAGATCGCGCGGCGCGGCTCGCGTTCCTGATAGGATACGTCGGTGATGATGGGAGAGCCAATGAAAGGATAGCGGCTCAGGAGGACCTGACCATAATCGCCATCCTCGGTGACGATCGAGCGCGCTTCCACGCGATGCACGCCGATGACGCCGACGAGCCGCAGGAACGGATCCTCCGTCGCACCACGCGAATCGATCTCCTGCAGCGCCACGATATCGGGCGACCATTTTCGTAAGATAGAACAGACGCCATCGAGGTCGAACCTGCTGTTCAGGTTGAACGTGCCGTGCACGTTCCACGTCATCACCCGGATCACGTCGGTCATCTGCGCCGCCCGGCAAACCATGTCACGACGAATTGCGCTGCCAGGCAGAGCGGCAGCCAGATCGCGATGATCAATCCAAGCTGCAGCGCGCCCCACCAGGAGGCGTGCCTCGCAAAGTCCGCAATCTGCGCACCAAGCGCGGCCATCGCGATGATCCCGGGCGCCATGCCGAACGCGGTACCGATCAGGAAATCGGTCAGCCTGAGACGGCTGGCGCCGGCCAGCACATTGACCACGGAGAATGGCGCCACCGGCACCATGCGAATCATCGCGATCGCGAGCACGCCTTTGCCGATGATGCGTTCCTGGACCCGCAGGGCGCGACGTCCGAGCATCGATTGCAGGCGCTCCTGGCCAAGAACGCGCCCGATGAAGAACAGCAATGTGGCGCTCGACAGCACGCCGACGGCAGCCGCGACAAACCCCTTGACGGGCCCAAGCGCGGCGGCGGTCGCGGCGATCAGGACGACGACAGGGAAGATCACGAGGCCGCCGACGAGGAACGCAAGAACGGCAGCCGGCGGACCTAGCCGTGATTGCGCATATTTTCCGATCAAGCCCGCCACGTAACCGACATCCGTATAGCTGCTCAGGAACGAGTAACGCCAGGCCAGCGTCAGCAGCACGAGCGACGCGATGATTCCCAGGACGACCGCCATCGTCCTTGCCGTCCACGTCCGATCCGCCGCGCGCTGCAGATCGAGCGGCTCCTTCGGATCGGCGATCGGCTGCAGGATCTCGGTGAACGGACCAAACCGGGCATCCTCCAGATCCACGGGAAGCAGCACCTTCTCGGCGCGCGATGCGACATGCGCGTCAAGGAATTCAAGCAGACATTCCTCATTGGCCGCGATCGCGCTTTCGCTTAACCCGCAGTGATGCGCGAGCAGCCGATGGCGGACATTGCGGATGAACCGGCGATGTCCGTCATCGGTGGCCTCGAAGCACAGATCGCATTCGGTATCAGCCCCCATCGAGCGGTTGTTGATATTGGACGAGCCGATCCGCAGGAATTCATCGTCGATCGTCATGAGCTTGCTGTGGACCATGACGGGAACAGCATCGTCGCCGTCTCTTGTCAGCGGATAGAGCATGCGAATGCGCGAGGCGACCTCGGCGCGATGGAACGGACCGACAAAGTCGCCGCGACCGCTTTGCATGGTCCGCGACTCCAGCCATGATGCGTGCCGCTTCGGGGTGACGATCAGGACGCGCAGCTCCGGTACCTCGCGCATCCGCCTTGCGAGCGCCTCGGCGATCTCGGCTGAGCTGGTGAACTGGTTCTCGATGTAGATCAGCTTTTTTGCCGTGGCGATCGACGCGTAAAACAGCCGCTCGACCTCGTGCACCGGGGGCCCAAAGCGCGTTCCGAGTTCCGTTCGCGCGATGCCGAGCGGAATGTTTTCGGCTTGCGAAGCGACCGAGTCTGGCCATCGCTCTGCATGGTAGATCGCGATCGGCATCGTGCCGCAGCCCGCCGCGTTCCAGCGCCGGATCGCGAGTTCGCCAAGCGCTCTCGCCGCGGCGCCATCCACCATGCACTGCACGTCGTGGAACGGCGGATAGGCAACACCGGCCGGATCCTTGCGGAAAGAATGATGTAGCGCATGTTCGGATGTGTCCCAGCGCCGGATCGTGAGGTCGAGCCCGCCGACGAAGGCGAGCGAATTGTCGATCACGACGAATTTCTGGTGCTGCGCCGAGCCGAGCGGCAGGCTGGAATCCAGGCAGATGTGGACGCGGTTGGTGGGGCTGGCCAATTTCCTGGCCGAATGGCGCTCCCGCTCCCGCGCATAGAGTGCCGCGAAATCCCAGACCAGGATGTTGATGTCGAGATTGTCCTTCTGCTCGACCAGGGCCTTGAGGAACGGACCAAGCGTATCTGGCAAGCCGTCGTCGGCCACGCCGGATGGCCCGACAAGCGGAGTCTCGGAGTGGATGTCCCACCCGATGATGAAGACCTGCCTCTCGGCGAGCAGCAGCGCCTCCCGCAAGACACCAAAATATTCCGCGGCGTCGTTCAGGACGGCGACGCGACCGGCGTCGCATTTTCTCCAGATGGTGGCGCCCGGAACGAGCACGGATGAGCTGCGGGGCAGCAATATTGTCTCGGCCGATTGCACCTTCTCTATCCGAACGTTCATCTGCTCCCACCGCTCGGTTGAAACGCCCCAGCGGAAGTCAGGTTCCTGCTCCAGGTGATGGCTGATCGGGAGCGCAAGCGCCGATTGTTGGGCAAAAGGCCGGAAACCGAGCGTTTCACGGCCTGGGCTTGCCAGTCACCGGCCAGTCATTATGTCGCGGTGAAGTCAACCGACGCCTGCCCGTCCGGGCCGGCCCTCCCCTTTTTGCAGATTGGAAGCTCGCGGCGCGCCGCACCAGCCGTGCCAAACCGGAATATGACAATGACCACATCGCTGGAATTTGGGCTCGATACTTTTGGCGACGTCACCCGTGATGCCGCCGGCGCACCGCTGCCGCATGCGCAGGTGATCCGCAATGTTATTGACGAAGCTGTTCTTGCCGACGAGATCGGGATCGATTTCATCGGCCTTGGCGAGCACCATCGCGCTGATTTCGCGATCTCCGCGCCCGAAGTGGTGCTGGCGGCGATCGCAGCACGCACCAGGCGAATCCGGCTCGGCTCCGCCGTGACGGTGCTGAGCTCGGATGATCCGATCCGCGCGTTCCAGCGCTTTTCGACCGTCGATGCGGCCTCGAACGGCCGCGCCGAGGTGATCCTCGGCCGCGGCTCGTTCACCGAATCCTTTCCCCTGTTCGGCTTCGACCTCAACCAGTACGAGGCGCTGTTCGAGGAGAAGCTCGACCTGTTCGTCGAATTGTTGAAGCAGGAGCCGGTGACCTGGCAGGGCAAGCTGCGCGCCCCGCTGAACAACCAGCTCGTGTTTCCACAGGTCGAGCACGGCCGGCTGAAAACCTGGATCGGCGTCGGCGGCAGCCCGGAGTCGGTGGTGCGCGCCGCACGCTATGACTTGCCGCTGATGCTCGCGATCATCGGCGGCGACCCCAAGCGTTTCGCGCCCTATGTCGAACTCTACCACCGCGCGTTCAAGCAACTCGGCCGCCCGGTCAAGCCGATCGGGGTGCATTCGCCGGGGTATGTGGCCGACAGCGATGAGCAAGCGCGCGAAGAGCTGTTCGCCGACTACAAGGCCATGCGCGACCGTATCGGCAGGGAGCGCGGCTGGCCGCCAATGGGCCGCGACGAGTTCGTGCGCGAGGCCGACCACGGATCGCTCTATGTCGGCTCGCCCGAG
The DNA here is from genome assembly GCF_059512385.1 of Bradyrhizobium sp. Crot121. Lineage (NCBI taxonomy): Bacteria > Pseudomonadati > Pseudomonadota > Alphaproteobacteria > Hyphomicrobiales > Nitrobacteraceae > Bradyrhizobium > Bradyrhizobium sp. Crot121. The sequence continues at coordinate 13,787 of NZ_JCAMOR010000033.1, forward strand.
ACGGTCGCACGAAAGATTGCCGCCACCGTCAAGGCGCTCGGCATCGCGCGCTTCCAGCTCAAATACTCGGCCGGCCCGTTGCCGCACGAAAAGCTGATGCGCAGCATCGAGCTCTACGGTCGCAAGGTCGTGCCCCTGGTCCGCGATATGGTGGCGTAGGGGCCAGAGCGTTTTCGAGCGAAGTGGACACCGGTTCGCGTGAAGAAAACGCGTCAAACAAGAATCTACCGCTTCGGTTCTGATTCCGTCAGAACCGAAGCGCTAAGACTTGGCATAAGGCTGCCGCCGCGGGCCGATCGGACGCCGTAGCCGCGACGACAGCGATGGCGAGCCCGCGTCCGCGGGTTCGGGACGCGACGCACGCAATGAGCGGACTTGCGGTTTTGCTTCCGGCTCCCTGCGTGCTGCGCAATTGCTGAGCGCAGCCGCGACTTCCGACGTGACAAGCGGCCAATGCACGACGTCGCTGATGCCGGCGGCCACCAAAGTGTCGGCGCCGATCTCCTCGGTCGATCTCGCCGCTAACACGATCGCAAGCTGTGGCGCCGCTGCATGCAGCGCCGCCGCCGCTTCCAGCGACGCCGCCGTCGATCCGAAATAGCCGACGATCGCCGCATCGAACCGGTCGGGCTTGGCGCTGCATGCGGCGCACGCCGCCGCAGCGGTGCCGAATCCAACCGGCTCGTAGCCGATCGCCGCCAGCGTTTCCTCGTCCCGCAGCAATCGCGCCTGATCGCTGGTGACCATCATCACGGTCTCGCCTTTTCCCACCGGCAGCATCGCCGGCTTGATGTCCGAGATCGGCGCGGCCATCGCCACGCAAGGCAGCCAAACCTCGAAGCGGCTGCCCTTGCCGGGAACGCTCTGCACGTTCATCGCCCCGCCATGCTCATGTACGATCTCGCGCACCGTCGCCAGTCCCAATCCGTTTCCGGAAGAACGGGTGGTGAAGAACGGCTCGAAGATCCGCGCCAGTGTCGCATCGTCCATGCCGCGGCCGGTATCGGTGACCACGATACAGACATAGCGGCCCGGCTGAAGCGTGTCGTGACTGAGCGAACGGATTTCGGTGATTTCGCGGATGTCCATCGCTATTTCGACACGGCCGTGATCGCCGATCGCCTGCGCGGCATTGTTGCAGAGGTTGAGGATCACCTGCTGCAACTGCGCAGGCTCGCCCGACACGATAGCGGTCGCCAGCGGCTCGCGGATCGCGAGATCGACGTTGCCGGGCAGCGAAACGTTCAGCAGCGAAACCGCTTCCGTCACGAGGCTATGCGCACTGAGCGGCCTGCGCCGCGCGTCGCGGTGCCGTCCGAACAGGAGTATCTGCTCGACCAGGTCGCGCGCCCGCTCTGCCCCGCGGCGGATCGCACGGAGATTCTGCGCGAAGCGGTTGTTCTGGCCGAGCTGTTCCTCGATCACTTCGGAGTGGCCGAGGATCCCGCCGAGGATATTGTTGAAGTTATGGGCGATGCCGCTTGTGAACGTGCCGATCCGCTCCATGCGGCGCGCCTGCTGCAGGCGCTCCTCGAGGCGCCATCGTTCCCGTTCCATCGCGTGCCGCCCAACGGCGTACATGATGATATCGAGCGCCATGCGCAAAAGACTGAGTTCGACGGTATCCGTCACCCGGCAGGGGCGGCCAATCGTGTCAAAACCCAGCGCAACGCTGGTGCCCTCCTGGTCGACGCCGGTCACGCAGGCCCACGCACCGAGGCCAACATCCATCAACGCCCTTCTGTCTGCGCCGACCGGCAACGAATTGACGTTCGGGACGTGGACCACGCCGTCCACGGTGGGCGCGAATCGAGCCGCAAGTGCCGGCGCGCCTTCCGGCCAGCCGGGAGGAAAGTCCCTGCCCGCCCTCGACCAGCCGTACAGCCGAGGGGTAGTCCCGGACCACACAACATAGGTACGGTCGCAGCCGGTGCACAGCATCAAGTCGGCAAGGGCGCGTTCGATCTCGCCATCCAGGTTCTCGGGCAGCACGTCGATGAAGCGCATCGAAATGCCCGCAATCACATGCTCAAACGTCGCGCGGCGTTCAAGCGCCCTCGCATGCGAACGCACGCGAAGACCGAGGTGCACCAGGAACGCGACAAGGACCAGCGATGTCACGTAGAGCAGCCAACGAAATTCCCGTGCCGTGGCTCTCGACTCGTTTTGCCGCACGAGGAGCAGGCTGCGGAGCTGATCCTGCTCAAGCCTCGGCTGGATCGCCCGCATCTCCTTCAGCACGCCATCGACCGCGGGCAGCAGGCCCTGGAGCAGCCGTCCATGCGCCAGCAACGGTCCGATGACATCGCCATCGAACGGGCGCGCCCGATCGGCGAGGCTGTCCAGTCGATCCTTGACCTCGCGTACCGCGCTGTCCGACGTGTCGAGGGTGAGCTGCAGCATCGCCGCCGCGGCGGCGCTGATCGAAGGCCCGAGATCGCCCGCCGTCGCGTGAAGGCTGAAGCGCTCGAAGAACGTCAGCGAATTGTGCAGGAGTGCATTGTCGCTCTTGAATCGTTCAACGAGCTCCTCCTGTCGCGCAAGCGACGCCTCAAGGCGGCCCACCGCCTCGCTCGTTTCGGCGTCGATGGCCGCCGACTGTCGCAAGCGGTCGAGCGATTTGTGCATCGCATTGATCTCACGAACCAGCGGATCGTAGTTGCGCAGGGTGCCGGCGCGCGCAGTGAAAACGTCGCGATAGAGCGAGCTGTCCAGCATTGCAAAACGCTCAAGTTCGGCGAGCGCGCGATCGAACTGCTCGGCCTCCGGATTGATCGCGCGCAGCGACAGCCAGGTCAGCAGCAGGACGAGCGCGAATACGATCGAGAGGGCGCGAAGCGGCGTCATGGCGGCGATCCCTTGACGGGTATGCCACGGTAGTTTCCTGTCAGCGTCTGCAGGAACGCGACGAGCGCGGTGACCTGGTCATCGGTCAAGGTGCGGTCGAGCTGCGCCGCCGCCATCTTGCGCACCGCCTCCTCGAGCGTGGCCGCACTGCCGTCATGAAAATAGGGCGCCGTCGTCGCCACATTGCGCAGGCTCGGCACGCGGACCACATCAGGCTTCGCGTGGACCAGCGGACGGAATATCCCCTGGCGCTGGAACAGATTGCCGCCGATATTCACTCCCTGGTGGCAGGAGATGCAGCCAAACGACTTGAATATTTCGTAACCGCGAAGCTCCGCGGCTGACAATGCGGACGTATCTCCGGCGAGCCAACGATCAAAGCGGCTTCCCGGCGTAATCAGCGATTTCTCAAAGGTCGCCAATGCGTCGAGGACGCACGCGCGGTCCGGCGCCCGGCCGTAGGCGGCACGAAATTGCCGCACCATTTCGGGATCGGCATTCAGCCTGGCGACGATGTCCTCCATGCTGGTCGCCATATTGGCCGGATTTTCCAGGGACGATTCGGCCTGCGACTCGAGCGTGCGGTAATTGCCTTCCCAGTTCAGGCGGAAGCTGAGCGCCGCGTTGAAGATCGTCAATGTATCAAATGGAGCATCTGAACCGTCATGTCTCACCATCGCGGAATCGCGGCTGGCGCCATTGGTAGTGATGTCATGACAAGAGGAGCACGCCAGCTTCCCATCATTCGACAGGCGGGTGTCCGCAAACAACCGCTCTCCGAGGACAAGCTTGAGCGGATCGGTCGCGGTAGGCTCTGGAATGGGCGTGATCGGCTCCTGATCGGCGATGGGAATTGGGCGCGAAGCGGGAGCGGTCGGGATGGTTTGCGTAGCTGCACCGGTGGCGATCAAGAGGAGCGCTGCGCAAGCCCATGGCGGCCAGCGGCGCGCACGCAGCATTTCCGGCAGAGCGGAGGCCTGCGCAGCCGCAAGATTCGTTCGGCTTCGCCGATATCCGACCAGCGACCATAGCCGCATCATTGCCGACGATTCCCGCGGCTTTCCAGGGATGCGACGTTGCTATTCTCGGCATCGCCGCGGCTTTCGAGGCTTCGCAATTCGATGATAGCAGGCGGATGGTGGCCGCGCAGCTCGTCGGGGTCCAGCGCGTAAGGATACATGCCTTGCGCGTAAGCGGCGCACCCCTCCAACACCTGGGCAACCGTCCAGGACATCAACGAGAGAATGACGCTGTGGAATGCAACGTCGCTGCAGACGGCGAACGTCCCGACCGCTTTCAGCATCAGCCTTGAGGGCCACCACAAGGCACCATTCACGGACGGCCGCTCGCTGGCGGGACTTGCGTGCGTCGTAACCGCGCGCATCGGGTACCGGCGCACGACGCTCGTGCGACGGTCGGTCCGCCATCGGCTGGCGGGCAGTTTCTTCCTGTCCAACTTCATTGACATCTCCCGAGGATTTTTCACCCTCGAGAGATTGCCGTTTGCATGTTGCGACAGCATTCCAGCCCCGGAATTAAGGGCTACCATTGTAATGGAACCCGCTGCGCCCGCGGCCCCGACTGTGAGATGCGTCGAAGCAGAACTTGCGACCATCCGCCGCATGGCGCGATTGGCCATCGTCAGAGCCGCTCGACCGAAAGCGCGAACACATAGCCGACGCCACGTTCGGTCAGGATGACCTTCGGCGTGCTCGGATCGCCTTCCAGCTTTCGGCGCAGACGCAAGACCTGCACGTCGATACTGCGGTCGAAGACATCCTCGTGCACGCGGGTGGCCTGCAAGAGCTGTTCGCGCGAGAGCGGCCGTTGCGGCGCGTCGAGGAAGGCAACCAGCAGCGCGTATTCGCCCTTCGTCAGCGCGACCTGCGTGCCGCTCGGATCGGAAAGACGCCGGCTGCGCCGATCGAGTTGCCAGCCGCCGAATCGATAACGGCCTTTCTCCGGATCGCGCGGCGCGGTCTGTCCGGTCTCGCGCCGGCGCAGCACCGCGCGGATCCGTGCCAGCAGCTCCCTGAGGCCAAATGGCTTCGTGATGTAATCGTCGGCGCCGAGCTCCAGGCCGACGACGCGATCGATCTCGTCGCGGCGATGGCCGGTCGTGATGATCACGGGCACGTCGGAGTGTGAACGGATTTCGCGCAATAGATCGAGACCATCTTCCTGGCCAAGCCGCAGGTCGAGGATGACGAGATTAGGTTCGCGCGTAACCAAGAGACCAGTGACCTCGTCCCGCCCCGACGCGGACAGCGCACGAATGTCGTGCTCCTCGAGATAGTTCATCACGAGGTGCCGCATGGTGCGATCGTCCTCGACCACGAGGCAGGTCGGCTGGCCGCGCTCCGCACTCGGGTTCTGATCGGACCGCACGTTCGGATCGGATCCGTTTCCACCGGCTCCGTTTGCTTCACTACGTTCGGGCCGACCATTACGGTTAGCCGCGGCAATTGCGGCATTCAAATTCATTTGCGTCACTCCCGACGCCCCCTGGCGGCGGGGTATAAAGCACAGTATTGCACGCTACAGCACACATTTCAGCGAGCGCATCCGGCATCAAATATCGTTGAATGCGTCGGTGACGACGCTGTCCTTCACAATGTTGTGGCCGCGCTGAACCATAGCATGATTCGCGCGAGTGAGTGGGCACTCAACGAAACGACGCTCTTCGGCTGTTCTATCTTACATTCTTAGAATCGTTCAAATCAGCCGACCCTTGATTGGGCTTCCCTTCGCTGCCGTTGAGCGAAGCTCTGCTGTTCTGAGGCTTAGCTTTCTGCTCGTCCGATAGCTCGAACGGCGTCCGAGTGGCTGCGGCGTTCGCCAACGTGCGCTTTTGCAAAAATGTCTCTGCACAAAAATCATCGCTCCGATTTTCGAATGACCGTATTGACTGGATTGCCATCGACGGCTGCGGCGCTAGCGTCCGTCAGCTCTTCGTGAAGACCTCGCCGATTGCTTATTCGTTACTTCTCACGGTCCATACCAATGTATGACACCATCGTGAGACAAAGCGGTCCATATTGTTAGCCATCCGATAGTCGACGCCAGTCGAGCTTGAGATTTCAGGAGGCCAGATATGTCGTGCCATCCCGCCCAGCTTCTTAGAGAGCGATCCGTATCGATATCCGCTGCCGAACTTTTGGATAACCGTTCTGCAGTCCAGCAATCGCCGGAGCACGCGGCACGGCCGGATACCCCGGTCATTGGCATCGATCTCAAGCATCTCGGCGTTTCTGTACGCGTCGTGCCGAATGCAGGTGCGCCTGAGACCGAGCGCGCCCTTCAAATCGCAGGCGTGGGAAGGGATGTCGAGGCGTCACTGAGCTTCGATAGTCTCGTGAGCAAGGCAATCCGGGAGATGCCGAAAGCGCGAATGGACCAGGATCCGGTGGTGCGCCGGCTCTCCGAGGCGCTTGCCGCCGCGGAGCGAGATCAGTCGGAGTTCGGCAGGATCTACGCGGACGCGATCAGGCTCGTCACGGTGGCGAGGATGATCAGCGCCGATGCGAAACCGGCCTCCCCTGTGCAGGCCAACCGGGACGACGGACTATCAAAGTGGCGCCTCAAGCGCGTCGTGGAGTACGTGGCCACGCATCTCGATGAGAAAGTGACGTTGGCAGACATGGCCGGAGCAGCCCGGCTGAGCCGGATGCATTTTGCCGCGCTGTTCTTCCGCGCAACCGGATTGACGCCGCATCAATATCTGCTGAAGCAGCGTGTCTCCGCTGCGCAGGACATGCTGCGAACGACCGACAAATCGATCGTCGACATCGCACTGAGTGTCGGGTTCAGCACCCAAGCGCACTTCACCACCGTCTTCAAGCGTATCGTAGGACAAACGCCCTTGAAGTGGAGGGAAGGCAGGCCGACCGAGCCGCCGCAGCCGTCATACAGGCGAATTGGCGCTGACGAGCGAACCGTCGAGGGACCACGGCCGATCTGACGAGCCGGCGCCTCGACATAAACCTTGGTGTTAACCGCGCACGCCGCGAGAACTGCGCGACTTAACCAACCAGTATAATCGACGATATCCCGCACCCTTCGTAAAACACGACATCGAAGCATTGTAGTGACCCGGCGATCGGGATTGTGGAAGCCATGAACCGTCGACTGAAAAATTTCATTCTCAGACGCCTCGCGGTTCTCCTGGTGTCGTGGCTGCCCGCGTCGTCTCATTCGTTTGGAATCGAGAGCAGGGACGTCGCTGCGCTACGCCACGTTCACCAAGCTCGCCTGAATTCGCTGGCAAAACAAAGCATGTTGCTTTCTCTGGATACGAAGTGCTGCTCGAAGGCGGTCTTGCAACGGCAATACGATCGCATCGTAAGACTGGACGCAAATCCGGTCCGCATCACTGTCTAGAGCCGTGAAAGACGGCCCGCGGACCGAAAGCCGCTGACGCTGCCCTCAGTTGTCCCGGGCGGGCTGCTGACTGGCCAACGCCTGCCGAACGCCAAGCAAATCGGCCATGCGCACGAGCTCGGCGAGCGATTTGGCCTGCATCTTGCGCATCATGTTGCCGCGGTGAATCTTCACCGTGATCTCGCTCAGCGACAGGCGCCAGGCGACTTGCTTGTTCATCAGTCCTGCCGTGACAAGGCCCATGACTTCCCGTTCCCGGGGCGTCAGCGAATCGTAGCGCAGGCGGATGTCTTCGTCCCGCCGCGCTTCTGCGCGCCGCCGCTGATCGCGGGAGACGGCCTCTTCGACGGCCGCAAGAAGTGCTTCCTCTTCGAACGGCTTGGGAAGGAAATTGACCGCGCCGGCCTTCATGGCGCGGACGGTCATCGGTATGTCCCCGTAGCCGCTGATCAGGATCACCGGAATCGAGGCGTCGCTCTCAACCAGCTCCTCCTGGAATTCGAGCCCGTCGGCTTCCCCCAACCGGATATCCAGGATCAGGCAGGACGCGGAGTTGATGGCATCGGATGCCAGGAACTCGCCGGGCCCCGCGAACGTCTCGACGGAGTAGCCGACGGCACGCAGCAGGCTGCTGAGCGAATTGCGCACGTCGGTGTCGTCGTCGACGATGCAGATGAGGGCGGTGCTGATCGAGCTCTGTGATGCGCTCATGCTGTCCAGGGCCAAGTCATTGGAATGTCGGGGGAGGTCCCTGGGAAGAGTCGCCCAGGATTGCCTCCACGTCGTGGAGCAGAATCTCGGGATCGACGGGCTTGTCAACAAAAGCCGCGGCTCCAAGACTTTTTGCCTCGGCGCGCGCTTCCGGCGTCGAATAGGCCGTCATGACGATCACGGGGACGCCAACTCCCCGGCGCCGCAGTTCCCGGTGCAGGCCGAGGCCATCCATCCCCGGCATGTGCAAATCCGTGATGACGCAGTCGACATTCGCGACGGAGGACGACGCCAGGAAGTTCTCGGCCGCGCCAAAACTCTCCACGCGCAGGCCTACCGAGCGAAAAAAGCTCGATATGCTTTCCCGCACGTCGTCGTCATCGTCAACGATGCAGATGGTGGATCCTTGTGGCACTAGACAGCTCCTCCCGGGCAATTTGCCCGGTGTTTCCGTCGGTATGGCCGGATTCTGTCCATTTTCCCATCATATCAAGATATTAGGTTTCGACCACCGCGCCTCCGCCGGGATGTTCAATGGCAGCGTGAACCCCACCGTTGCCCCCCATCCGTCATTGTTGGACGCCGAAACGCGGCCTCCCTGCCCTTCGATGATCGTCCTGCAAATCGACAGCCCAAGGCCCATTCCATCGGACTTGGTGGTGAAAAACGGCTCAAAGATACGCTCAGGGTTGCCCTCGATCCCGGTGCCGCTGTCCTCGACAGCCACTTTGATGAAATTCTCGGCGGTGCCGTCGATCCTGACGCGGATCTCGTGCGGGCGGTCGGCGATTCCCCTGGTCGCATGGAGCGCGTTCATCAACAGGTTGACGATCACCTGCTGCACCTGCACCCGGTCACAGATAATCGGGCCTCGGATATTGGCTTCCTCAACCCGGATAGTCGCCGCCGCAGCGCGCGCTTCCCGCGCCAGCAGGGAAACCGCATCCTGCACCAGGGCGCCCATATCGACGGAGCTGACCTGCGGCGCGGTCTTCTTGGCGAGCGCGCGCACCCTTCCGACCACCTCTGCGGCCCGGTTGCCGTTCGAGACGATCTTCTCCAGGCAGTCGGCCACCTCCGTGAGGTCGGGATCTGGCCGGGTAAGCCAACGCTTGCCCGATTTGCCGTAGTTGATGATGGCCGCGAGGGGTTGGTTGACCTCATGCACGATCGAACCCGCAAGCTGGCCCAGCAGAGCCACGCGCCCGGCGTGAGCGAGTTCGACGGAGGTCTGCTCGATCTTCGCCCGCGCCTCGTTTCGCTCGGTGACATCGAAGGCCATGAGCAGCACCCTTGACCAATCCTGTCCGTCCGGAAGGACGGACACCCGCAGCACCGCATCGATGATGCGCCCATGCAAAGTCGCGCACCGCGTCTCGATCTCCGCGAGCGAAGAACCGGCCACTAACGAGGCAAAGATGTGCGCCAGGGCCGGTTCGGAATCCGGCAATTGTCCGAGCAGTGCATTGCCGTCGGTCAGATCGGCGACCGTATCGGCCTCGAACATTGCAAGCGCGGCGCTGTTGGCGTTGTAGATCTCGATCTCGTTGGCGGCCGCGCGCAAGATCTGCGGATTCGACAATAGCCACGCTTCGCAGTCTTGGCTTGGTCCTCTGCTGTCCAGAATCAGCCGCATGGCCTTGCTCAGGTCGCATTCCAGGGCAGCAAACCCCGCCGAGTTGAAGATGGTGCTGTAGCGCTGCTCGGAGCTCCGTCTTTCCGCCAGGGCACGGCGGCTCTCGGTCAGATCGGCACTGGTTTCGATGATGCCGACAGGCCGGCCGTCCGGATCTCGTCGCTCGAGCCAGCGGCTCGCCAGAATGAGCCGCGTGCCATCTCGCCGCGTTCGGATGATTTCGCCCGACCAGGTTCCATTCTGCTCGAGAGAGGCGCTTATTTCCTCTGCCGAAACGATCGACTCGAGCAGGTCGCTGCAACGCCTGCCCAGCGCCTCGCCGCGCGTCCAGCCATAGAGCCTCTCGGCGCCTTCATTCCAGTAGCGGATGATGTCCGATCGGTCGCGGACGACGACGGTGTCGTGCGAGAGTTCGAGGATTCTCGCTTGCTCAGCGAGAGTGGTTCTCGCGGACCTGTCCCTGAGCGACAGCAATACTGTGATCGCGATCGCGACAAGACTTACGATGTAGCGCAGCAGGGCGCCTCCCAGGGGATCGTCCGCGTGCCCGATCAGGAACGCGATCGTCGTGAGCACGGCCGTGATACAGCCGCTGCCGATCACGAACCTGCGGCCGAGCGGCGCCAGCGTCAGCACCACGCCCGTGTACAGGACCGCGACGGCGCCATCGATCGGGCTTAACGCATCCGCCAGGAAAATCAGCGCCGACGCAACGATGGCCGCCGCGAGCGCGAATTGACCTCTCCGGCGGCTGATCGCCTTGAAACTACCCTGCTTTGGACCAGTGTTGGCCGCCATGTCATCCTCATCAAACCCCGTTCCAGGGCCGACTTTTATCGTGTCTGCTCGCAAGAATGATCATACCTAGGTTTGAATTCTCGTTCCGCTGTTTTGTCTGTAGCTGGGAGCTTGAGCCGCATCCGCGGGCACCGTGCGAATTTGAAACGCTTATGCGAACCTCGGAAGACAGGATTTCAATTGGCCGCGCAACCTTCGGTGCACGCTTCGCCCGAAGCCGCACCATGCCGCGAACGAGTTTCTGCCAAAGATCAATCCAGCATTGACGCGTAGTTCGTGACCGAGGGCGATACACGCGTTGGGAAAGCCGATTCATCATGTTGAAATCAGCAATCGTTGGAGTCGTGGATTTCTGTGCGCGGCGGCGCTGGTGGGTTCTCATTATCGGAATCCTGCTCGCGGTCGCAGCGCTCGTCTATGACGTCACGCGCTTCTCGATCACGACGGACACCGACAAGCTGATCTCGAACAACCTTGCATGGCGTCAGCGCCAGGCGGCGTTTTCCGAGGCATTTCCGGACAAGGGAATCCTGGTCGTGGTCTCCGCACCGACGCCGGAAAATGCCGAAGCGGCGACAAGCGCGCTGACGCAGGAACTCGCCAAGCACCCGGATCTGTTCCGCGCGGTGGTTCAGCCGGACGGCGGCGAATTCTTTCAGCGCAACGGTCTCCTGTTCGAGCCGCTGCCCAGCGTCAAGCAGTCCATCACGGGATTGTCGAGCGCCGATTTTCTGATCGGCTCGCTGGCGGCCGATCCGACCCTGCGCGGCGTGGCGAAGGCGCTCGGCTATGCGCTCGATGGTGTCGAGGGCGGAGACATCAAGCTCGACCAGCTCGTGTGGCCGCTCTCGCTTGCCGACAAGACCCTGAATGACGTGCTTGCCGGCAAGCCGGCGACATTTTCATGGCAGGCGCTGGTGCAGGGCTCGCAGCCGCAGACGGACCGATTGCGCCACTTCATAGAAGTCGAGCCGGTCCTGGATTTCTCCGCGTTGCAGCCGGGCCGCAAGGCGACGGACGGCATCCGTCGAGCCGCCACCGATCTGAAATTGGGCGAGACGTTCGGCGCCACCGTACGGCTCACCGGCACAGTGCCCATGAACGACGACCAGTTCTCGGTGATCCGGCAAAGCGCGCTGCGCGACACGTTGACGGCCTTGTTCGGAACGCTGATCATATTGTGGCTGGCGCTGCGTTCGTGGAAGATCGTCACGGCGGTGTTTTTCAGCGTGATCGTCGGCCTCACTGTGACCGCTGCCCTTGGCATCGTCATGGTCGGGGCCTTCAACCTGATCTCGATTGCATTCTTCGTTCTGTTTATCGGGCTGGGCGTTGACTTCGGCATCCAGTTCAGCGTCCGTTACCGCTCCGAACGGCATGAGTGCAGCGATTTGCGGGAAGCGCTGCGACGGGCCGCGCGCAAGGTGGGAGCCCCGCTTTCGCTAGCTGCCGGCGCCACCGCGGTGGCCTTCTTCTCATTCCTGCCGACCAGCTATCGGGGCCTTTTCGAACTGGGGCTCATTGCCGGATGCGGCATGTTGATTGCCTTCTTCTGCAGCATCACCCTTGTCCCGGCGATGTTGACGCTGCTGAAACCGCCCGGAGAACTGGCGCCGGTCGGTTTCAGCAGCCTCGCCCCACTGGATAATTTCCTGCAGCGGCATCGCATCGCGGTGATCGCCGGCACCATCCTCGTCGTCCTCGCCGGAACGCCGCTGCTCTCTCGCCTTCCGTTCGACTTCAACCCGATCAACCTGCAAAATCCGCACGCCGCGTCCGTCGTGACCTATCGCGAATTGCAGGGCAATCCGCTGACCAGCGGCGACGATGCCGAAGTGCTGGCATCATCGCTGAGCGAAGCCGGCAGAATCGCAAAGCGGCTGGCGGCGCTGCCCGAGGTCTCGCGCACACTCACGCTCAACAGCTTTGTTCCCGATGGCCAGGACCAGAAGATCGCCGTCATCAAGGCCGCTGCGCCGCGCCTCCATGGCGCGCTCAATCCGCCGCGCGATCCGGCGCCGACGGACAAGGACACCGTGGATGCCATTCGCGCGACCGCGCAGCATCTTACGAAAGTCGCGGGCACCGCGACCGGCCCGGGCGCTGAGGTCGCGCGACGCGTTTCCGATTTGCTGACGCGCCTGGCGCAAGCCGACGCCGCGACGCGCGCAAGCGCCGAAGCTGCCTTCGTTCAGCCGCTGAACCACGATCTCAACCAGTTACGGAACAGCCTCGATCCGCAACCGGTGACCATCGAGAATCTTCCCGCCGATCTTGTTCGCGACTGGCTGTTGCCCGACGGCAGGGCGCGCGTTGAGGCCCTGCCGAAAGGCAACGCCCAGGATAGCAGCGTCATGCGGCGGTTTGCGACGGCAGTCATGGCCGCGGAGCCTTCGGCCACCGGCCCCGCCATCAGCCTCTATCAATCGGGCCGAACAGTCATCGACGCCTTCATTGAAGCGGGCGCGCTTGCGCTTGGCGCCATCGCGATCCTGCTCCTGATCGCGTTGCGCCGCGTCACGGATGTGCTGTTGACGCTGATACCGTTGCTGCTGGCCGGCGCGGTCACGCTGGAGATCTGCACGCTGACCGGCACAGCGATGAACTTTGCAAACATCATCGCCTTGCCGCTGCTGCTCGGCGTCGGCGTCGCGTTCAAGATCTATTACATCATGGCCTGGCGCGAAGGGCAGACGGGCTTGCTGCAATCCAGCCTGACCCGCGCGGTGATCTTCAGCGCCATGACCACCGGGGTGGCGTTCGGAAGCATGTGGGCATCGAGCTATCCGGGCATGTCGAGCATGGGCAAGATGATGGCGCTCGCGCTGCTCTGCACAATGGCCGCTGCCGTGCTGTTCCAGCCGGTCCTGATGGGACCGCCACGCCAGGTCAGAGCGGCTTCGGCGCAGCGGTCGGCCGATCCATTGCCTCGCCCGGCGGAATAAATCTTCCCCTGGTCTGATCCAGGCATCAGTAGCGACGGTTTTTCTGAAAGCTCGGCTGCATGATAGCGAACCGGTTCACATTCAACGTCGGCTCTGTCATGCTATGTTCACATATCGCAGCCGGACGGAGGACTGGGCGACTGCTGCTTGAAGGGGCGAAGCTGCATCTGGCCATCGTGACCGAGCGAAAATGGTGACGTGCTCGCTTGCAACATTGCTGGAGGTTGACCATGCATTCCGTTTCAGCCGAATGGCAATCCGCTTCGACAGCCCCCTCTGACGAGGATCTGGAAATCTGTACATTGAATTATGATGGCATGGTCCGTGCGCTTCCCTTTCCTTGCCGCAGGGACGGAACCAACTGGGTCGATCGTTTGGGCGGAATGCACGCCGACATTCATCCGACCCAATGGCGCAAATGGATCGAGCCGAACTAGCCCCCGGGTGAGGGCGACGCGGACTGGCCCTGCGCTACCGGGATTGCGTCCTAACGCAGCCTGGTCTGCAGCCGAGCGGAGTCGGTCTGGGAACATCGACCACAAGTTTGTCTCGCATGTTCCCGCTACCTCAGACATAGTGAGCCTCCCGTACGCCGCGGAAGTGAGGGCTCATGAACCGAAGCCCGGTGCTCATAGACCTGGCCCTCCAAGGCGGAGGCTCGCATGGTGCATTCACCTGGGGCGTCCTCGACCGGCTGCTTGAAGAGCCATGGTTTCAGATTGCGGGCATATCCGGGACATCTGCCGGGGCGATGAACGCTGCCGTGCTGGCGGACGGCTGGACGGAGGGCGGCGCTGCCGGGGCACGTGAGGCCCTGGACAAATATTGGCGGAGCGTCTCGCGCGCCGCTGCATTCAGCCCGCTGCAACGCTCGCCGCTCGACCATCTCATGGGACGATGGTCGCTCGACACCTCTCCCGCCTATCTCTTCACCGATTTGATGTCGCGGATGCTGTCGCCCTACGACCTCAATCCGCTCGGCTTCAATCCATTGCGAGAGATACTGGCCGGCGCCGTCGATTTCGATCGTCTTGCCCGCGCGCCGATCAAGCTCTTTGTCACCGCCACGCGGGTGCGGACCGGTCGCGGACGGATCTTCCGCAACGCGGAGATCAACGCGGATGTCCTGCTGGCGTCGGCCTGCCTGCCAACGATGTTCCGCGCCATCGAGATCGATGGCGAGCCCTATTGGGACGGCGGTTACGCGGGCAACCCGACGATCACGCCGCTGGTTCGCGAGACCGATGCGCACGACACCATCATTGTGCAGATCAACCCGACCGAGCGGCCGGAGCAGCCACGCACCGCCGCCGAAATCCTCAACCGCCTCAACGAGATTTCATTCAATTCGCCGCTTGCGAAGGAACTGCGGATGATCGCGCTGCTCCGCCAGGTAGCCGACCCCGGCACTGGCGAGGGCGCCCGTTGGGCGCGGATGAAGACGCACCGCATCAAGAGCGACATGCTCGCGACGTTCGGCGCGTCATCCAAGCTCAACGCCGAATGGGCGTTCGTATCCAAGCTGCGCGAGGAAGGGCGGCGGGCCGCCAACGAGTTCCTCGACATGCACGGCGCCGATCTCGGCATGCGTTCGACCGCCGATCTCGATATCCTGCTGGCGGAGTGCTGAGGTCATGGGGCTTCTCGGCATTTTGGTCGGGCTTGGTCTGCTGATCTGGCTTGCTTTTCGCGGCTGGAGTGTCCTGCTGCTGGCGCCGATCGCCGCACTGATCGCCGCAGCCTTCGATCGTCAACCGCTGCTCGCCAACTGGACGCAGACGTTCATGAGTAGCGCGGCGGAATTTCTCGCACAATTCTTCCCGATCTTTCTGCTTGGCGCCGTCTTCGGGAAGCTGATGGACGACAGCGGTGCGGTGGTCGCGGTCGCGAACTTCATTACCCGCAGTCTGGGCGAGCGCCGGGTGATCCTTGCCGTGGTGCTCGCAGGTGCATTGGTCACTTACGGCGGCGTCAGCCTGTTCGTCGCGTTCTTCGTGATCGTTCCGATGGCCCAGACGCTGTTTCGCAAGGCGGCGATTCCGCATCGCCTCGTGCCTGCGGCGGTCATTCTCGGCACCTCGACTTTCACCATGTCGGCGATGCCTGGCACACCGTCGATTCAGAACGCCATCCCGATGCCCTTCTTCGGTACGACGCCCTTCGCGGCGCCAGGCCTCGGCCTTATCGCGTCGATGATCATGCTGGGCATCGGGCTATGGTGGCTGCATCGCGCCGAGAAAACGGCGCGACGCGCGAATGAGGGCTATGGCGACGCGCCATCGTCAACTCCCGAATCTGCGGCCGATGATGAACGATTGCGCGGGCGGGCTGCAACCGCGCGGGAATTCGATCCCGCGGAGATCCACCACGGACACCACAGCGAAGTGGCGGCCCCGGTTCTCAACACCATTCTTCCCTTGATCGTCGTTGTCGTTATCAATCTCGTGATGTCGCTCGTTGTCCTGCCGCGGCTCGACTTCTCATTCCTGGCCGAGCAGCGCTGGGGGAACACGTCGCTATCAGCCGTTGCCGGTGTCTGGTCGGTCATCGTCGCCTTGGCGGCAGCAATCGCGGCAGTCATCCTCTGCAACTGGACGCGACTGCCTGCACTGCGGCAAACCATGGATGCCGGGGCCAATGCGTCCGTCCTGCCCGCCTTGAGTGTCGCCAGCCTCGTCGGCTTCGGCGCCGTTGTTGCGTCCCTCCCCGCCTTCGACATGGTGCGGGACTGGGTGCTCGGCATCGAAGGCGGGCCGCTGGTCTCGCTTGCCGTCGCCACAAATCTGCTTGCGGCGTTGACAGGGTCGGCTTCCGGCGGCTTGACGATCGCGCTCGATGCGCTGGGTCAGACCTACATGGAAATTGCCGCGCAGGCCGGGATTGATCCCGGCATCTTGCATCGCGTGGCAGTGATCGGCGCGGGGACCCTGGACATTCTGCCTCACAATGGCGCCGTCGTGAGCCTGCTCGCGATCTGCGGCCTGACGCATCGCGAAAGCTACTTTGACATTGTGATGGTCGGGATCGTGAACTCCGTCATCGCTCTTGCCGCGGTGATCGCGATCGGCACCATGTTCGGGTCGTTTTGACGCCGCCAAGCGACGACGCACTGCCCGATGCTTACGACCAGGGCCTGCACTCATTTGTGGACGCCCTGCATCCGGCCTCTGATGCAGCGATGGAGCTGACGATATCCAGACCGATTGTGATAACCTCTGACACGGATGCCTCCCTTAAGTGGTGCTCAACACCTCCACTTTGGCACATCGATGCCGTCGGGCGGGGCGTTCCCCCATCATAAATCGGGAAGCTACGGATCAGGGCACGTTTCGAGCCACTCCCGCTCGACGTCGTGCCTCCAATGGGCGCCCCATGCATGCAAATGCAGATGACATGCAGTCGATGTTTATTGTAGCGTTCCAAGATAACCGATGATTGCAGCGCGTTCGGCATCATTGACGCCCGTGTAATCCATCGAGGTCCCCGGGCAGGCCTCGCGGGGTCGCTTGAGGAACTCGTCCAGTCGCGCGTCAGTCCATACTCCCCCCAGTTGGCGCAAGGCGGGCGAGTAATCCGGGTAGTTCCTGATCGAGGCGACCCGCCGACCAACCACGCCGAACAGATTCGGGCCGATCCGATTGCCGCTGATTGGCGCCGACTGGTGGCAACCGCTGCACTTCTCCGCAAACAGTGTCTCTCCGATGCTACCTTCTTTCGGGCGCACCGAGACCAAGGTTGCGGCGTCTGTCCACAGGATGACGCGACCGTCATGCCCCTCGATGAGGTCGCGGATTCCACTGCCGATGACGATCGACTCGAGATAAGCGACATGGCCGTCGCGCACCCGCGCGCGAAATAGCGTACCGGCCTTGAGCGAGCCGATCAACAGATCGCCGCGCCATTGCGGAAACAGCCCGCCCTCGACAGCCAACAGGTTTGAAGTCGCGATCGAAGGGACCCAGGCAAACACCGGCGTCTGATAGCGCTGCTGCGCGTCAGGCTTGTTCAGAGGCCAGGAGAATGAACCATAATCCGTCCCGTCGGTCGTGTACGGCCAGCCGTAGTTTTTGCCGCGCTCCAATCGGTTGAGTTCGTCGCCGCCTTGCGGGCCGTGCTCGGTGGACCATATGGTTCCCGACCGATCAACGAAGAGGCCCTCCGGATTCCGGTGACCGAGCGTGAAGACCGCTGCGCGGCCGTCGGCAATATTGATGGCGATGGTCTTACCGTACGAGGTCGCAGAATTCTGCGCCTGTGCTTCAACCGAGGCGACACCGTCGAACCCGAAATCGCCGACGGCAAGCAGCAGCGTCTGTGTATCGAGCAGCGCCATCCGGCCGCCCCCGAAATAGCCGACAAACGCGATGCCGTGACGTCGGCCCTCTCCGCGGACCGGCAGACACGGCGTAGTCTCGTAAAGCATCTTCCATTCCGGACCCGCCGCGCCGCGTAGAATGGTGGTACGATCTGAGTGCAGCATCGAGACCCGCTCGACCCAGCACTGCTGAGCAGCCTTCCAGTACGGATGTGAGACGAACACTCGCACGTCGGGGCCGGTCTCCTGCACCAGCAGAGCATAGGTCCGAAACCATTCGGTATTGAGAACCTCGCCTGCGGCCTCGACCCGCTGGCCTTCCTGCGGCAGCCATTCGTCTCGGGGAGCAGCCCAGGGGCGCCCGGCTGCCGCGGCAAACTCATCGCCGTTGATGGGAACGCGATAGGGCAGTGGGATGATCTTCAGACGGTCTGTCTCCGCCTCCCAGCCGAAGACGTAGAGATGACCATCCCCACTCAACTGCAGGTAACGATCGCCGATGCGCGCCAGCCCTCCGCCGCGCACCACGGATTTCGGAAAAACTCCCGAATAAGTTTCGACGTTGAGATTATAGTACTCGGTCCTGATCACGGCTGCAGTTTGCCGCAGCGACACCTGCGCTGTCAGACTCGGTGCGACCAGGCCAACCACGATCGTGGCGAGCAGCGCGCCTAGCGCGATAGCCCGGTGCAGCAGCGAGGTTCCGACTAGATATGGCGCCGGAACAAGCACCACGGCGGATAAGAACGTGGCAACCGTGATGGTACGCGGAAAATTACTCTTGGTGACAATGAAACCTAGGAAGACCACGCCGAAAATGGCGACCGTCGATACGACTATCAACCGCAGAGTCTGCCAACGTCGGGCGGACCGGAGCAGCGCAGCAATGCTGGCGCTGGCGACAAACGCAGTCGCAAGACACGCGAAGGGCAGCCACAGAGAACGCGGCAATTGCCATACTGGCAAGCCGAATCTCCACGCTGCTAAAAGCAATAGCAGACCGACAGACGTGGCGTACCACGCTGTGAGATAGCGCCATGACGGCGCTGCGCTCGCTTTCACTCTACCCTCTGGGCCGCGCCCCCCGTCGCACTAGTAGGCTAGCTTAGCTTGCGCGCATGCGAGAATTAAATCGACCGCCTTGGTTAACAACCAAACTTCAGATGGATCGTGAGGTGGTAGTGATACAAGGAACTACTGCTTTCCAGAGATCTGCGCCGTCACGAGTACACACTAAGCGGCCAAAGCGAGATACCCGCTCACGGTCAGAATCGATGCCGCAGTGGAAGCAAGGATGACGTTGGACGTGATATCAGCCTCGCGCTGGTAGAACTCCGCCAGCATGAACGGGCCCGTCCCGGTCGGAAGAGCGGCCAGCAGAACCGCAACGTGAGTGAGCAACGGTGACAGGCCGAACACGGCGGTCGCCATGATCCATGTGACGGCCGGCTGCAGGACAAGCTTGAAGCTCACGAGGAGCGCTGCCGATCCGATATCCTGCTCTGAGGTCTCGCGCTTGGCTGCCAGGAACAGTCCGAGCGCAACAAGCGCGCAGGGCGAAGCCGCGCCACCCAATAGTTTCAGGAAGCTTTCGGCCGGCGCAGGGACACTGAGACCGGCGAGCGGAACGATCGCGCCGAGAGCAGGTGCGACCAGCAAGGGATTGCGAAGCAGCGAGCCGCCCACCTTGATGAGAAGGTGCTTGCGTCGCTTTTCGGTTTGCAGGCCAGTTTCGATCAGCACGATGGCAATGGCAAAGAGGATGCAGACCGTGATGATCGTGGCAATGAGGGTCGGGGCCAACGCGTCGCGGCCAAGCGCCACCAGCGCCAGCGGAAAACCGACAAAGCCAACATTCGCGTAGCCCGCGTTCAGGCCGTCGATGGCGGCGTCGGCCAGGTGCCGCGGGTGGCGTAGACGAACGGCAATCGTGAGGCAGAAGACCAGCGCCGCGCCGATGCCGAATGCCGCGATAAAGCCCGGCTGCCAGACATCGGCCCATTGGGCGTGCGCGATGACGTCGAAAAGCAGGGCCGGGAGCGCGAGGTGCACGACGAAGCGGTTCAACTCGGTAGACGCGTGGGGGCCGAGGACGCCGAGCCGGCGAGCGAACCAGCCCGCGAAGATCAGTGCGAAAATGGGGAGGACGGTGGTGAGGGTCGAGAGCATTGGAGAGCCTGACTTTGAAATTGCCGGTTAGCTCTATCCAGCCGTTCTGATATCATCCAATACCAATTCACGCCGCTATCCATACCTTTTCGGTATCATGATCGACATCAGGCAGATGCGCTATTTCGTGGCCTTGGCCGAGACGCTCCACTTTGGGCGCGCGGCCGAGCGCCTTCACATCAGCCAACCGCCGCTGAGCAGGCAGATCGCAGCGCTGGAAAAGGAGCTCGGCGTCCGCCTGTTCGAGCGTCACTCTCGGCGCGCTACGCTGACCCATGCAGGTCGGCGCTTCCTGGAGGACGCACGCGCGGTCCTGATCAGCTTCGATCAGGCCTGTCGCAACGCGCGTCTGGCCGAGCGCGGCGAGCTGGGCGAGCTTTCCATCGGCTTCATGATGCACGCGGCCTACACCGTCCTGCCGGGGCTGGCGCGGCGTTACATGGCCAATCATCCCGGGGTACGCGTCGAATTGCGGGAGATCGTTCCCGCCACTTTGGCTGATGCTGTGCTGGCCGGGCAGTTCGATGCCGCCATCATGTTCAACGCCGGCCCCATTCGAGGCCTCGAGACGCAAACGATCTATCGCGAGCGGCTGTGCCTGGCCGTGCACGCCAGCCATCCTCTCGCCGGCCATGAGGTGATCCGCGCCAAGCAGCTCAATGGCGAGCCCCTGATCGCTGTCCCCACCGATGTCGCACCGAAGCTGCGCGAGGCCATTGTCGGCTACTGTCGTTCGGGCGGGTTCGAGCCGACATTCAGGTTGGAGGTCGCACTTCAGCAGACAATCGTGAATCTCGTGGCGGAGAACCTTGGCATTGCCCTGGTGCCGCAATCCATGGGGCAGCTCGGCATTGCGAATTTGGTCCACCGTAAGCTTGAAAAAGCGCCGACCATCGAGCACGTGGTCGCCTGGCGGCCAAGCAATCTCAATCCGGCGCTCCAGCCTTTCCTTGCGGAAGCGCGGGCCGTTGCCCCGTAACAGGTGAGTGCGTAGCTGCCCTTCCCTGCTTCGATTGGCTACAATTCAATTTGTATTTGTCTGAAAGCGCGGCGTTCTGCCTGCCAACCAGACGAAATCGCTTGCTGCGTCAGCAGCGCGTTGCACCCGGGCAACAGTCCCAGGAAAAAGTGTCAACCGGCACTTTTCGCCATTGTGCGTCCACAACTCGATCGGAAAGATCAGCGCTGTCGCATGCTTGGCTGTGTAACTCGGCTCAAGTGGAGCCCTTTGGAGGCTACGGGACATGAACCCGCGGCAATTTGCGACGGTGGCGCCGGCGCTGTGCGGAACGATCGTTCTCGCAGGTTGGGTCGTTGCATCGCTCGGCGGCTTAGGTTCCGCCAGCATCGAGCACTCCGGCGCGCTGCCGATCGAAGACCACCCCGCACCCTCTCTTTCCACCAACGCCGAGCCCGCGGATGCACCACAGGCAGCCGCGGCGGGAAGCGCCACTATCGTCGCGTCCGCCGATGTGGCAGCCGCCGTCGAGTCGGTGAAGGGGATCGTTGCCGATGCGCCGGCGGCCTCGGTTGCGGCGGAACCGATCGTCGAAGCCGCGCTGCCGGATTCGTCGCCGACGCTGCCGGCCGAAACACCACCCATGCAGGTGGCAACAGCGAACACGCCTGACCCGGTGCTGAACGACAACGGCACGGAGGCGGCAAACCGCATCGAAATTCTCGACGAATGCCTGGTGGTGGACATCTGCGTCGACCGATACCTGTGGGCGCTCTACCAACGCACGCCCAAGGAAGACACCAACAAGGTGTCCGAGCAGAGGAAAGTGACAATCAGGAAGAGAGGCAAGACGAGGACTGTCACCAGAACTTTTACAAGGCTCGTCGATGCCGACTTTACCTGGAAGGATCCGAAGGCGGCGGAAAGAGCCGGCATGCCGATGATGGACTACGTGATCGGAGGCATGGATCGGGGCTTCAAGCTGAAGCTGTTTCATGCGCTTCACGCGGCGGAGCAAGCCGGACTGTCGCCGGGCATCACCAGCGCGTTCCGCGATGACTACCGTCAAGCAATCGCAAGCGGCCTGAAGGCGGCAAGCAACAGGTCATATCATGGCGGAAGCTTGCGCGGCGGCTATGGCCACGGGCTCGCGGCCGACATCGTGAGCGTGAAAGGCACGACACGGGGGCAGCGGTGGATTGCCAGTGAAGCCCTCTGGAAATGGGTCGATGCACACGGGAAGGAGTTCGGCATCGGGCGACCGTATCTCGATCGAGATCCGCCGCACGTGGCACCGATCGACGGCAGAGAATATGCCTCCCACCACGGCGGAACGAAGGTTCGCCACGCGGAGGCGAACACGAAAAAGCACACCAAACTGGTTATGCGCGCCGATCGCGGCGCGGCGAAACGCACAAAAAACGCAAGAGCGTCGAAGGGGAGAACGATCTAACCGTATTTCAAGCATGCGCTCCAACGACGCGAGCAAGCTCTGCCAAATTCCTTAATTGCGCCGCGCGAATGTCCCAAGAACCATACGAGTTTGGATCGGGGCGACTGGCGCCGCAGATGGTGTGCGCATGATTTCGCGTTTTGTGAGACGGCAGCGCAAACAGACGCGGCGGCAGCCAGCATATCTTATCATCGCCGCTTTCGCCGCACTTATCGCGGCTGGAGACCCTGCGGACGCCAGGGGGGCTCGGAGCGAGCGCTCGGTCGAATCCGTCCAGTCGCGCATCGCCGGCGAACCGATGATGGCCGTCGTTTCGCTCCAGGACCAGCGGATCACCGTTTACGACGCCAATGGCTGGATCCTGCGCGCGCCGGTGTCGAGCGGCCAGAGAGGACGCGAAACGCCAGCCGGGATCTTCAGCGTTATCCAGAAGGAAGCCGAGCACTACTCAAACCTGTATGACGATGCGTACATGCCCCACATGCAGCGCATCACTTGGTCGGGCATCGCACTCCATGGCGGCCCCCTGCCCGGCTATGCCGCATCCCATGGCTGCGTGCGGATGCCTTTCGATTTCGCGGCGCGCCTGTTCGAGGACACGCGGATCGGCTTGCGGGTGATCGTGGCACCAACCGATGTGGCGCCGATCGAGATTGCCCATCCGGCTCTGCTACAGCCGAAGCCGGGCGCCATCGCTTCGGCCGCTGCCCGGCGGGCAGAAGCCGATGAGGCGGCCGCAAAGGCGGATCAGGCAAGGCGCGCCGCCGCGAAGGCTTACCGGGAATCCACACAGGCATCGATGCCGGTGCGCGTTGCGGACAATCTGAAGCGCAGGGCCGAGACGCAACTGGCCGCCGCCGAGGCCGCGCTTGGCTCCGCCGCCTCGCCCGAGGCAAAAGAACAGGCCGAGCGCACCAAAGCGCAGGCGGTCACCCGAGTAGCCGAGTTGCAGGAACAATGGACGGCGGCAAAGGCGGAGCTGCAACCGAAGCTCGATGCCGTCGCCGCCGCGCGTGAGGCCGCGCTCGCCGCGGAGAATGCGCGGATTGCGGCAGTCGACGCCGCACGCCAGGCGGCGCACGAGCTCGAGCCGGTATCAGTGCTGATCAGCCGCAAAACCCAGCGGCTGTATGTCCGGCGGGCATTTGAGCCCATCCTGGACAGCCCGGTCACCATCCAGGACCCCGATCGCCCGATCGGCACACATGTCTTCACCGCCATGGAGCCGACCGATGGCGGAAACGGCATTCGATGGAGCGTTGTTTCACTGGAAAGCAGCCATCCGCACGGCGGCGCGGCAGAACCTCACGATCCGGCGCGCGGCCACAGAGCTCGCGAGGTCGAGCCAAAGAAGACGGAGCCGGCCAGCGCAATGGCTGCGCTCGACCGGATCGTCATTCCGCAGGACGTGCTGGATCGCATCGCCGGGATAACGCCGCGCTCGTCGTTGATCATCACCGACGAAGGGTTGAGCTCTGAAACCAGCAAAGGAACGGAATTCGTGGTCCTCATGAGCGGCGAGCCGCAGGGAGGAATCAAGATGCGACGACGCGCTCCGGCAAGCGAGTATCCCTATGCCCGCGCACGCGACCGTCAGCTTTTCTGGGGCCGGCCGTTCGCGGGACCGTTTTCCACGTGGTGAGGCCGTGATTTTCGCACTGGTAACGACACAAATGCGCACTGCCAAACCGGACGTATCGCGGCGAAATTTGATGATGCGACGGCAAGCGGCGTCGCACTGGTGTTCTTGATATCCGGAGCGTATAGTTGCGGGAGACTTGGCGGTAGTGCGGAATGTCAGTTTTCTCAGGCAGATTAAGTTTCGCGGTCACTTTAGCAGCGCTCTGTCTGGGCGGGCAAACGGCCCACGGCCAAGTTGTTCCGATGACATATTGGACTCCAGGCTGGCCCATCGGCTTTGACAATGTGACGGTCGACCAGAGTTCGAGCACATACGGCAACTTTCCGAGCTTTGACGCCAGTGACGCTCGCGGCGGCCGCTTTTCCTATACGCGCTACAATTTCCCGAACGGCTGGTTCGTCGGCAGCGAACGCGGTGCCATGAGCTTGAGCGGCATCAACCAGTATGCAGCCTTTGGCAATTTCGGCTCGCTCTATACTGAGGGCGTGCAGTTCGGCTACAGCTTCAAGAACGCGGGCGGGCTGCCGCTCACGGTCTATGCCGGTTTCGACACCTTGAAATATAATACAGGCATCGGTAGCCCCTTCGCTCCCTTCGACTCCGTGTCCGGCACCCTGCCCGGCTATAGCGCGCATGCGGGCATCGAAATCCAGCCAGCGTCGAATCTCAGCCTCTCATTTGGCGTCGGCTACACCCAACAGTCGGGGCGCATCGACAGCGACATCAATTCGTCCTTGCTACCGGGCGCTTCTCCGTTTGCCTTCGGCGCTCGCCGCTAACGCACGCGAATGATGCTTGAGCTGGCGGCTCAAATCGCGCATCAATGCCCTTATTGCGCACCATAAAAAACAAAGGGGAGGCAATCATGAGGACGCTCACAGCCGTGCTGTGCGCCTTGGCGCTGTTCGCAACCGGCGCGCAAGCGCAAACCGTCAAGGATTTCCTGGCGCAGGTCACCAAGAAATGGACCACGCCGTTCGAGCCGTTTCAACTGATCGGCAACATCTACTATGTCGGCACCGACGGCATCGCCGTCTACGTGATCAAGACGTCTGAGGGTTTGATCCTCATGGACACCGCGCTTCCGCAGTCCACCGGCATGATCAAGGACAACATCGCCAAACTCGGCTTCGAGCTCGGCGACATCAAATACATCCTGAACACGCATGCACATTTCGATCACACCGGCGGCTTTGCCGAAATCAAGCAGGAGACCGGCGCGCAGCTCGTCGCAGGCGAACGTGACAAGCCCCTGCTGGAAGGCGGATATTATCCCGGCGATGAGAAGAACGCCGATCTCGGCTTCCCGCCCGTGAAGGTGGACCGCGCCGTCAAGGAAGGCGACAAGGTCACGCTCGGCGACACCACGCTGACGGCGCATGCGACGCCCGGCCACTCACCCGGCTGCACGAGCTGGGAGATGACCGTCAAGGAGGGCGGTCAGGATCGCGATGTGCTGTTCTTCTGCAGCGGAACAGTCGCGCTCAACAGGCTGGTCGGCAACCCGACCTATCCCGGCATCGCCGACGACTATCGATCGACATTCGCCAAAGCCAAGGCGATGAAGATCGACGTGCTGCTCGGCCCACATCCGGAAGTGTACGGCATGCAACAGAAGCGCGCGCAAATGAAGGACGGCACCCCCAACCCGTTCGTCAAGCCCGGCGAGCTCGCAGCCTACGCGGCAGGCCTCGAACAGGATTTCGATAAACAGCTCGCCAGGCAGACGGCCGCGCTCCAGAAGAGCAACTAGAGCGCAATGTCTTTTGGTTGAAACGCCGCTTCGCCGCAAGTTCACCTCTCCCGTAGGGAGAGGTCGTCCCGAAGGCGCGGGTGAGGGGTTACGGTGCCTCGATAGAGCAAATCCCCTCACCCGGCGTTACACGCCGACCTCTCCCTACGGGAGAGGTGAAGAGACGCAGCGCCCATCGCGGACACAATTCGACCTCATCTTATCAGACTCCAGACGCGGCAGTTATAGCGCCGTGCCGCCGCCAAACTTGGACGGATCGTTGTAGCTCGGCGTGTCGTCGTAGTGCATCAGCGGCCGAGGTGCTGCGAACTCCCAGCGCGGAACCGCGTAGACCGGGCCGGGTGGAATGATGACATGCTCCGGCCTGAAGTGATGGAGGGAGGCCGCACTGGCAGATGCAGACAGGGTGATCAACAGGCCTAAGGCCAAGAAAGTACGCATCGCGTTTACTCCGATGAACTTGTCGCCCGCTCTCATCCCATGAAGTGCGCTGGGGCCGCCATCGTACCAAGGTATGGCGGCATCACGATCGGTCACATCAGCGATATCGGCGGGCATGCCTTCTCGTGCCCGGCGCGGTCTGGCTCATCAAAGCCTCGACGGCTCACGCATCGGCCATCTTCTTGAAGGCTTCACGGTCAAGAACCTTGACGTGATGTCGGCCTCGCGTGGTTATGATCTTCTTCACGACGAGCGCCCGGAATGCGCGGCTGAGCGCCGGAAGTGTAATGCCGAGATAATCGGCGATGCTCGAACGATCCATCGGCAGATATATTTCCGAGATCGACTCGTTCCGCGCAATCTGCAGGTGCTCCTGGAGCTCAAGGAACATGGCGAGCCTCTTGACCGCTCTTTTCTGGACAAGGAGAACCGCATGATGCTGCGCCTGACGCAATTCGTCGCAGAGCTTCACAATGATTTGCACGTCGAGATTGGCGCTGCTGCTCAGAATCCGCTGCACCGACTGCAGCGGCATCTTGTAGGCGATGATGGGTGTTGTGGCCCTCGCCGTGTTGGTGTACCGCGCCTCCTCGGTCAAACCGAAGAGATCGCCGGGATAGAGAAAGGACATGACGGGCGGTCCGTCGGCAAGCATCCGATACGCGGTGACGACCCCGCTTATGATGTTGAACACCGCATCGGCGCGATCGCCTTGATTGTAGATCCGCTCGCCTTTCTCGAAGCGAACGATTGCAGCGATCTTTGCAAGCTGTGCGCGCTCGTCGTTGCTCAACAATTGATGCCGGACACGCTTTTTCGGATGACCCGGCGTCCAGGGATCGGTCGCATGAATCGCGGGTCCCGCCATGCGGGTTGCGTTCGTCGGCATATGTTGTCCACCTCTTGCCATCGCCGATGAGTAGCCGATCTGCCGCGTTTCCTTTTTGATCGCCGTCAAAGAGTACCTACGTTTGCCGGCGTTGGCGCGACCGGAACTGGCCGCCAACATGCGCGCTGCACAAATTTGATCCTGATCAAACTTTCGCCCACCAAGGAGGCTGCCTTTTTTCAGTCGGTACGCGATAACTTTGGCGGTGATGGCGGAATGGGGAAAGCGGTCGATGTCGTCGGATTCAAGTGATCCCCGCCTGACCTATGCACAAAATATCGAACGATACCGCCGGCTCCTGAAGACCCAGTTGAGCGATGCCGAGCGGGAATTCATCGAGCGACGGATTTCCGAAGCGCATCGCGCTTACGAGACACCAACCGACAGGTTCGTCGTTCGCGCCAATATCGATCACTTCCTGAAGGCCCTGTGGGACGGCAACCTGACGCCTGAAAAACGCTCCACCATTACCAAATTGCTGATCGAGGAGCAGAACAAGCTGAGCCATGACCTGGAGCAGCTTCGGTTCGCGGAGGATCGAGTACTGGCCGGCCGCAAACGTCTCGAGCATCTCAGAAGCAAATTGAACGACCCACGATCCGATCCGGCCAATCGATCGCAGGCAACCCGCCTGCTTGCGACAATGGAAGAAATCCAGCGGTTGCTGGAGGAGTTCTGCGAACAGCTGCGCCGCAAGGTCATTGGCAGGGACGGCATCTAGCGACCTTGCGCCTCAATAAGGCTGATCGCGGATGTGCAGCATGTATAACACGCGGGAGATCATCAGCTCCCCTACCAGAAAAATGCCGACACAGATGATGATGTCGACCCATGTCAGCGCTAGCGCATTCTGACAAACCACCAGCGGCAGAAGCGATTCCGGAATCTGGTCCAGCCCAACCGCCTGGGCGCTGGACGGCAAATTGAGACGACGCTTGATGAAGCTGGAGATGACATCGCCGAGCATGGCAAGGCATGCCACCAGAGCGCCTGTGGCGACGCTCACGCCAAGCACTGGCGCGGCCGCCGCAGTGGCGGCCACGGAAAGGACGACACCTCTGATCGTCTTTGACTGACCCAGCAACGGGCGGCCATCGACGAAATGCACCTCCGCATCCAAAGGAAACTCCAAACGGGAGCCGAATATCTTCTTGGCGATAACCGACGTGCCGTTCGCGAAGGTCAAGAGCACGAGCGATTGCAGGATTGGCCAAAGGTCCATCTGAATATCCTGCGCCGGCGCACGGCAGGTCCGGTGCAAAAGGATAGACGCACCGCACCTGCCAATTCAACCTTCAGCGTTTCCACGATTTCTCGCAATCGCCTTGCGTCAGGCATCGGAGCGACGGACGACACACTGATGGCCCCTGGCGCGCCCACGGTTCGTCGCCGAGTTTGACCCGCATCAATGGTGTACCATCACAGAACGGTTAGCTTGGCGGTCTCAGCGAGGAGTCTGCCATGAACGAAATTCCCCAAATTACCATTTCCTCCGCGAAGGTCGCAGCGATCCTCGCGAAGGCACGGCAGTTCGACGTCAAGGATGCGGTGACCGACCCGGAGCCCGCCTCCAACGCGAGTGACGATGCCATGCTTTCGGTCCTTGAGGATCATCGCGACGATCCCGTCAGCGGCGAACTGACGGCTATCATCCGCGGCCTGAACGAGGACGAACAGGTCGACCTGGTGACGCTTACATGGCTCGGCCGCGGCGACGGCGAACTCGACGAGTGGGACGACCTTCGCGCGGAGGCCGCGCACGCGCACAACAAGCGCACGGCGGAATATCTCTTGGGAATGCCGTTACTCGGTGACTATCTGGAAGAGGCCCTATCGCAATTCGGGCATTCCGCGGAGGAGTTTGAGCAGCCGCTCTAAAGCATTTTCGGTTCTGATAGCATCAGAACTGAAGCTCTAGATTCTTGTTTTGATGCGTTTTCTTCACGCGAACCGGTGTCCACCCTCGGATCAAGTCCGAGGGCATGCTTCGCTCGAAAACCCTCTAGCAAGGTCCGGAGAGATGCCTCAGGCACCGAAGGGCGCGACCGCATTGGATGCGCTGCCCGTCACTGATGGCGTCCAGTCGCGGCAGCCTTGCGCGGCGTTGCATTGCCGTGTCGGTTGTGATTGGAGCCATGCCGGCCGTTCGGCAACTCGATGGGCGTGTGCCGCTGCGCCTTGGCGTCGAACACCGTCACATGAAGCTTCGGATGTCGCTTCTTGATTTCGATCGCGGCCTTCTCGGCGGCCTCGTAGCTTTCGTGCTCGGACTTCAGTTGCCGATCGACGGCAACATGAAAAGGCTTGGTGAGCGATGGCTTGACGGATTTTCGACCCGAACCTGCGACATTGTTGGCGACCGGCGTCGTTACCGGCCCGATTCGAGTCGAGAAACCGGCTTTCCGTGAGGAACCGCGTTGCTTGTTCCTGGGCATTGGTCGACCTTCTCGAGAACATGCCCACGTCTACGAGCGGAAACCTTCATTCAGCGCATTTCCACTATCGGGACGTTGAGCTTGGTCAATAACAACGCAAATCAGTTCCGGCGGTGCCTATCGATCTGTCCTTGTCAGGCGGGCGGAACGTTTCGTTCCAAATCCTCCAGCCAAGCCGCAGCGCTGGCGTCCGAGGGCGCGCGCCAATCGCCGCGGGGCGAAAGTGACCCTCCGGCCGAAACCTTGGGGCCGTTTGGCATCGCGGAACGCTTGAACTGGCTGAACGCGAAAAATCGCCGCAGGAAGACCTCCAGCCAGCGCCTGATATCGGCAAGCGGATAGGCTTTGCGCCGGTCATTGGGAAACGCGGCTGGCCATTCGCCCTTGACAACGTCGTTCCAGGCATGCCAGGCGAGGAATGCGATCTTCGACGGCCGGAAGCCGAACCGAAGCGTATAGAACAGATTGAAGTCCTGCAGCTCATACGGCCCCACGGCCGCTTCCGTGCTCTGCGGGGTCTCGCCGGCCTGAACAGGTACCAGCTCGGGCGAGATCTCCGAGGCGAGAATGGCGCGCAACGTTTTTGCGACTTCATCGTCGAACTGTTCGGTCGCGATGACCCAGCGGATCAAGTGCTGGATCAACGTCTTCGGCACGCCGGCGTTGACGTTATAATGCGCCATCTGGTCGCCGACGCCATAGGTGCACCATCCGAGCGCCAGCTCGGAGAGATCGCCCGTGCCGATCACGATCCCTCCGCGATAATTGGCGAGGCGGAAGAGATAGTCGGTGCGCAGCCCCGCCTGCACATTCTCGAAGGTGATGTCATAGACCGGCTCGCCCCGTCCTGCGGGATGATCGATGTCGCGGAGCATCTGCGTGGCGGCTGGGCGGATATCGAGCTCGCCGGCGCTCACCTGCAGCGCCTGCATCAAGGCCAGAGCATTGGCCTTGCTTTCGCTGCCGGTCGCAAAGCCCGGCAGCGTGTAGGCAAGAATGTTCGATCTCGGCAATCCGAGAAGATCTATCGCCTTGGCGGCAACGATCAGGGCGTGCGTGGAATCGAGCCCGCCGGACACGCCGATCACGACGCGCTTGGTGCCGATGGCCCGCAGCCGCTGCACCAGGCCCGCAACCTGGATATTGTAGGCCTCGTAGCAATCCTGATTGAGGCGGCGCTGATCGCTGGGCACGAACGGGAAGCGCTCGACCTTCCTCGCAAATCCGATGTCCGTCATCGGAGGCCGCAGCGCGTAACCGATCCTCCGATAGGAGCCGGCACTCTTCTGCCTTCGATTGTCGTCGAAGGTGCTCATCAGCGAGCGCTCCTGACGCAGCAGATCCAGATCGATGTCGGCGATCGTGATCTGTCCGTCCTGCCGGAAACGCTCACCCTCCGCCAGCAGCACGCCATTTTCGAAAATGGAGGTCTGGCCATCCCAGGCCAGATCGGTGGTCGATTCCCCGATTCCCGCCGCGGCATAGACATAGGCGGCAAGGCAGCGTGCGGAGCAGGATCGCGATAAGAGATCACGCGACAGCGCCCGGCCGATCGTGATCGGACTGCCGGAGAGATTGGCGAGCACGGTCGCTCCGGCCAAGGCAAGTTCCGATCCCGGCGTCACCGGGATCCACATATCCTCGCAGATCTCGACGCCTATGGTCAGTCCCGGAACATCGTCGGCCTCAAAGAGCAGGTCGACGCCGAAGGGAGCGCGAACATCGCCAATTGTGATCTCCAACCCGGTCAATCCCGCGCCGGAGGCAAAGTGACGGGTTTCGTAAAACTCCCGATAGGTCGGCAGGTACGTCTTGGGAACGACGCCGAGAATGCGACCACGGTGAATGACAACAGCGCAATTGTAGATCCGCGCCCCATGACGCAGCGGTGCGCCGACGATCAGCACGGTCATCAGCTCGGCCGATGCCGCCCGGACGCTCACCAGCCCTCGCTCCACCGCATCCAGGAGCGGATCCTGCATGACCAGATCTTCGATCGCATAGCCGCAGAGACACAGTTCGGGAAATACCGCTGCTGCCACCGACTGCTTGTGGCAGGCGCGGGCCGCCTCGATGATCGCGGTCGCGTTGGCGGCCGGATCGGCGACACGGGACACCGTGACGCAGGCAGCGGCCCGGGCGAAGCCGTGGCGGTAGATCGAATGGAAACTCATATGGCTCGGCTCCGTCCCGCGAGACCCAGTTTGCAAGATAACTCCCCGGCCGATGCTGCGCCGTCAAGTCATCTCAGTTAGGTCTAGTCTATTCGAACACGGCGCCTTGCCAAGCAACCGATGGCCGCGAAACGTTAACCGACGTTTGGATCAAGCCTCCCGATAATCGAGCAGGATCAGCCCGACCAGAATGAATGCCACGGGCCAGATCCAGGAGGCGAAGCGGCTTGCCTTGCCGTCGAGACGGAGCTCCAGCCAGCGCGCCCATCCGGCGAGGATTCCGCATAGCGCCAGCGGCGTGTGGCTCATCTCGATCAGGAGCTGGTCCTTGATGTTGGCGATGGCATGGGAATGGGTGAGCAGCAGTGCGCCGCCGATCGCGGTGGTCAGAGGAAACACCAGCGCCGCCTTGCTGTTCCTGAGCCCGCCGACCTGCACGCGCCACTCGAACAGACCAAACACGACGATCAGCAACACGAAGATGCGATGCTGTGCGATCTCGGGATCACGCAGCGATTCGAAAAAGCCGAACTGTCCGAGCGGCCACGCCGCCTCGTCGGCACGGAAGAACAGAAACGTTGCCATCGCTAGAAAAAGCAGCGGCCAATGCCTTGCCCACCGGCCCCAACGAAAATGCTGGATCAGGGCGAGAAGGCCGATGAGGACGACGAATATCCCCGCCCAATGGTGGTTGAATTCCGACCAGGCGACATCCGCGGCGTTACGGGGCAGGATCGTGCCTTCGCCTGGGACATAGGCCAGCGGTGCCGTTGTCCGCTGCGCATCGGCCGCAGCAATCTTTGCCTGCAATTCCGCGACGGTGAGCTTGTCGTAATCAGGGCTTGACAGGCGGATCGGGAATTGCGGCGTAAACCGCTCGACGATCTCGGACCAGCTCACCCGGTCCTGCGCCAGATCGATGCCCGGCGGCAGCGACGTCAGGGAGGCGGCGGCAAAGAGCACAGCCGCACCGATGCCGATTTCCACTTCGGCGAACCGCTTCAGTCGGAGGATCGGTGTTGACGCATCGCGGCGCAGCCGGTCGACGGTGAAGAAGTTGAAGGCGCCCAGGGCGAGCAGCATCAGCAGCAGACAGACCTTCGCGCTTGTCATGACGCCATAGGCGGTGCCGTAGATCGCCTCGAAGGAGCCGATATAGCCGATCGACATCACGGTGCCGCCGACGAGGATGGCGCCCACTGATGCCATCGACATCACCGAATAGCGCCGCCCGATCAGCTTCCAGTCAACCGGATCTTGACAGAGGTTGAGCGCGATCAGGAAGCAAGGCAGGCCTCCGATCCAGACCGCGGCACCGAGCATGTGCAGCCCGCCCGCGACGAGGTAGGGCCATCGCAGTTCGAGACGACTCGCCGCGTGAGTGACCGAAAGCTGCGCGATCAAGATCACGGCGGCGAGGCCGACAAGAAAGAGAAGTCGTGACGTTGTCCACGACCTCCTTGCGAGGAGAGCAATGAGGAAGGCGCAAGCGGCGATCACGAGGTCCGCTCGTACGAAACCGGCCCCGGCCGCCTCCGCCCACGACAGCTCGAGCGTGCCGACAAGCGCGAGCGCGTTAAGTACGAGCGAGCAAAGCGTGAAGATGCCCAGGAGGAAGGAGCTGATAACAAGAAAAGTCCGGCAGTGGCTGCCAATCTTGGCGCTCTCGACGGAAAGCCAGGGCTGGAGCGGTTGCAGCAGCACAAGCAGGAAGGCAAGCGTGCCGAGCGTGAAAGTCTGGCTCGTGAGAATCAGACCCCGCAGAACGACGGACAGGTAGCCGAATATGTCGAGAAAGAGCGACACGGCTATCGCACGGTGAACCGAATATCGCCGCGCGTGATGTGCCCGTCGACGCTCAGCACCTGCCAGCGCAGACGCCAAGCACCAGGGCTGAGACCTTTTGCCTCCGCATCCAGCGCGTCGGGTGGCGAATCGGCCGCCGGTGCGAGCCGCTGCTCTGTCCCACCAGCGCCGATCAGCGTCACTTTCGAACGATCGCGATCAATTCGACTGTTGAACTGCAGATGAACCGGCACATTGCCAGCAGGCACAACCGCGTCAGCCGCGGGCGACGACTTGATCACGATGGCGTGCGCGATAGCCTCCTGGAGAGAAAGCAAAACAAGGAGCAGCACCGAAAACGGCAATGGAATGCTGAGTCTCATGCGCGGCGGCTATTGTTGAGGAGAATGCAGGTAATCATTCACCGGTTCTCGTGACCTGGTCACTGACGTGACTGTACGAACCAGCTCAATATCGCAGTTGACCATGTGCTGGCTGAACTCGGCTTCAACTATCCACTGGTTATGGGTAAAGACCGCGTGAGCTTAGCAAGGAGCGCCAAGCCGATTGGGCGGGAAGCTCCGCTCATCATCCCAGACTCCCAAAAATGATACGGCATAGTTTTGTTATGTCAAGCGCATTCCACCCCGGCATCTGCGGCCTTGAAGACGGCTAGCGCGACGCCGCTGCGCGCAGGATGTATCGCGCACCTTAAGCGGCGGTGCGTCTCGGTTACCGATGTAGCCGCTCAGTCTGCAGCACGTCATGATCCGGTAGCAGAGTTGGCTAAAATTTCGAAAGTACAGCGATCGACGAGCGGCGCACCGCAAAGCGGGCCGAGCGTTCATGAAGAGCTCTCGTTGAGATCGAACAAGAGCCGGGTGCACGAATGATGTTTTCGGATGTAACGTACTACCTGTTTACGGTCTTCAACGCTCTGCGGGTCATTTCCTATCTGCCGCAGATCTACAGGATCGCGCATGATACCAATGGCGCCTCGGCCATTTCCTATTCGACCTGGTTTCTGTGGACTGCCGCGAACGGATCAACGGCCGTCTACTCGTTTTCCAATCTCGGGGACATGACGCTCGGCTTGACCAACGGGTTCAACGCGCTGTGCTGCGTGATCGTCGTCGCGCTGACGGCGTTCAAGCATCGCCAGTTTCAATCGCAGATCAGGTAGGGCACAAGCTGAACTGCGGGCTTGAACCAGAAAAGATGAAAACGCGACCTTCATTGCGGATACACCGAATGAAGGGGGAGGTGATTCCATCGACCGGCAGCTAGCGAGGCAACAGACCCTATAGCGTGCCACTACGAAAGCATTCGGTATATATTTTCTTTGAATCCCATCTCCCTACGTTACCATCCATAAGTTGTGCAGCCCGATTGTCTGCGCGACCACCCTAAAGGGTAGTGGTATATCATCGGCGATGATCTAAAGTTGTTCGCTGAATAGCGCCAACCGAAGCACTCAAGCGCAACGACCTTACAAAGTTCTCCGGCTCCCGGCGACGCAAGTCGCCGAACAGAAGGATTGTGCCGATGACCTTCCGGTTTCTCGCAAGTGGCGCCACGGCGTCGGAGGCACTCGCGGCGACGGCGTTTTCCTAAACTGCAACAGATACGTCGCCTCAGCGTCTGAGGCTGGCACGCGACTGGAGAACTGCGATGCAGAACGCGAATGGAATCAGGACAATAGTCGATCGCATCTTTTCACCTCTTGTCGCACCTCTCGGGATCCCCGAGCCGAAGAAGTCCGTCGGAATTCTGGTCGGCGTGACGGTCGCCGGCCAGCGTTATTATTTCCGGTTCGGACAGGTCGACCTGCATGAGGGCGGCACCGGTTCGATTGACGACACCGTGGTCTTCATCGGCTCGAACACCAAGGTCTTCACGGCGACACTTCTGGCGCTCGCGGCGTCGCAAACCTCGGCGACGCAGGACACCCGCGTCACCGATCTGCTGCCGTCCGACATCATCCTGAAACAGCCCCACGGCGACATCCTGCTCTGGCACCTCGCCACCCACAGCGCCGGATTCCCGACCCCAGTATGCGGGCAGCGGCCTGCGTTCGGCGACTATCCTCTCTCGTCGCTGGGCGCATTCCTGAACGACTTCACGCCGCCTTATGCGCCCGGCAGACACTGGGTCTACAGCAATCCGGGCTTCGCGCTTCTCGGCGTGCTGCTGTCGCATGCCTATGCTGGCGGCAATAGCGCGTTCAACTGGGACGCGACCTACCAGAACTGGCCGGCGCTTGTGGTCGACCGCGTGACGGCGCCGCTCGGCATGACGTTGACGCAGGTCAATTACAGCGCCGTGAAGGCGAAGGTCGCGCAAGGCTACAATTATGTCCCGCCCACGAGCCTGCCGCCGTCCTATAAGGCGGTCAAGCCGCCGGACTGGGTGCTGACTTCGGCGGGGCTCGGCGCCGGCGCGCTGTCGTCGACGCTCGCCGACATGCTGACGTTCCTGGAGGCCGAAATCAGTCCGCCGGAGGGACATCTTGGCCTGGCGATGAGACAGACCCAGAAGGTCCACCCGCCGTCCAACGTGCTGTCCATGGGGCTCGGCTGGCAACTGTCCAACGACTACTTCGACAAGAACGGCGGCTTCGAGGGCTACGAGACCTACATGGCCTTCGATGCCACGCACAAGGTCGGCGTGTTCGTGTTCGGCAACACCAGCGGCGGCGCGGGCGACGCGATCACGACCAGCGGGCGTATCCTGCTCGGCGAGCTGCGCGGCATCGCGGCGATGCCCTCGACATTCCCGACGCCGGACAAAGTCCCGCACTGCCCGTGAGGCCAAAGATCGCACCATCGCGATCCCGACACGGTTTTTCATCGAAATGGAGCCTGACAACCATGACGGATCATCGAGACCTATCGATTGTTCAAGATAGCGGGTTGCCGAAGCATCTGCTGCAGGCCCGCGAAGCTGTGGCCGATCCCGATCAGGTGCTGCGCGCCACGCTGCGGCTTGTACCGCGCTGCGGCGACGAGGCTCTGCTGGCGCGAGCGAGCGCGCTCGGCCGGCAGCCAATCGCAGGCCGCACGTTTCTCGCGCGCGGCGCGCTGGCTGACGAGGTGATGCCTGCCCCCGAGGCGCTCGCCGCGGTGAAAGCCTTCTGTCACGAGCACGGCTTCACCTTGAGCCGAACCGCGCTGGGCGGCCTGTTCGTCACCATCGAAGGCAAGGCCGGCGCTCTCGCGTGCGCCTTCGGCGTCACGATCGGCCGCTATCGCTACGGCGACCTCGTCCTGCGTGCCTATGAAGGCGTCTTGCGCTTGCCGGCCGCGCTCGCACCTTATGTGCGCGCCGTGCTCGGCCTCGACGATCTCTCCCGGATCGCCGCCCAGCCGAACGCCGCGGACTTCATCGAGCCGCCCTCACTCAAGGGCAATCTGCCGACCACGGTCGCGTTCGACTACTATCAATATCCCCAGGATCTGATCGGCCGCGGCGCCACCGTCGCCTTCATCGAGCAGAATCTCAAGGTCGACCTCGCCAAGATCCAAGCCTACTACACCAAGCTTGGCGTCGGCCCCGTGACCATCGTCCTGGTGCCGGAATGGGGGCCGCCCAACACGCCGGAGGACCCCGAGCCGTCAAAACTCAACGGTGAAGCAATGATGGATCTCAAGCTCACCGGCGCGGTCGCGCCTGGCGCGACGCTCGTGGGTTACAGCATCGTCCAAGACTACGGCTACTCGTCCGACCCGTGGGTCGACACCCTGATCGCGGCACTCGAGAACGAGAAGCACCCCTGCGACGTCATGTCGATCAGCCTTGGCCAGCCGGAATCGGCCTGGTCCACACAGACAGCGCTATGCGTGGATTTTCTGTTCGCCATCGCGGGCCTGCTCGGCGTCACCGTGTGCGTCGCTTCCGGCGACTTTGGCGCACCTGGTAATCTGAATCGTGGCGGCACCTACAAGCAAAACTGCGCGTTTCCGGCATCCTCGCCGTTCTGCCTCGCCTGCGGCGGGACCGAGCTCGTGCTTTCGCAGCAGGGCGACCAGCGCATCCTGAACGGCGAGGTGGTGTGGAACGAGATGGCCGAGATCGGACAGAAGCGCGCGACCGGAGGCGGCATCAGCATGCTGTTTCCGGTCCCTGACTTCCAGCAGACGCTCACTCTGCCGGCGCCGTTCAATGAGGGGCAGACATCCGGCCGCGGCATGCCGGACGTGGCCAGCAATGCGGCTGCGAACAGCAGCTATGATGTCGGCTACGGCACGAGCGCGGCGGCGCCGATGTGGGCGGCCCTGATGGCGCTGCTCGTGGAGGGAAATGGGGGAATGCCAATCGGCTATCTCAACCCACGGCTCTATGAGCTGCAGCTCGGCGGCACCGAGTGTTGCAAGCCGATTACCGAGGGCGACAACGGACCGCCCGATTCGAACATCTCATTTTCGGCCGGTAAGCCCTGGAACGCCTGCTGCGGGCTCGGCTC
This sequence comes from Bradyrhizobium sp. Crot121, assembly GCF_059512385.1. Taxonomy (NCBI): domain Bacteria; kingdom Pseudomonadati; phylum Pseudomonadota; class Alphaproteobacteria; order Hyphomicrobiales; family Nitrobacteraceae; genus Bradyrhizobium; species Bradyrhizobium sp. Crot121. Next base: position 51,580 of record NZ_JCAMOR010000033.1, read on the forward strand.
GCCGCTTGGCTCCAGCCTCGCCGCGGCGCTCGGGATCGGCGCGGCGACGAGCCAAAGCCGGGCCCAGCGCAAGACGGCGGAAGCCGTATCATTATGACGGATTCGCCGGCCGCAAGACCCCGCCGGACGGCATGACCGCCCGGTCTCGTCCCGATCATTCCACATCACACAATGGAGGTTTTCATGTCGACGCAGGAAGCTGCTCTCAACGCTGTCTTCAATCCAGGGTACGATCCGACAACCGCCGAGACCGGGCGCTCGATCCGGCCAGCGTTCACCGGAGCGCTCCCCACATCTGCAACCGTCAATCCCGACTATCTGCCGCCACCGCAGGCGCAGGGCACGGCGCAGCACCAGGGCAGTCCCGGCAGCTGCGCTGCGTGGGCCTCGACCTATGGTCTTGCCACCTTCACCGCCGCTGCCGCGTCGAAGCAATCGCCGTCGACCTCGCCGCTGCAGGCGAGCCCGGCCCACATTTATATCCAAGTCATGAAGAGCTACGGCGTCAGCACCTGCAATGGCTCGCGGCTCGACTCCTATCTCAACCTTCTGACCCAGGCAGGAACGCCAAACTGGGCAACGGCGCCATATTATCCGAGCTGCCCCGAGCTCTGGTCGAGCTATGATGCGAACGCGACGGTCGACGCGAGCTTCCAGATTCCCGGCTGGGCGATGGTAGACACGTCCGATCTCGATTCCATCAAGGCGGTGATCGCCAATGGCGGCGCGCTCTGCTACGGCACCGCGCTGAACGAGGGCTTCGGGAGCTACAGCAGCACCTCGCCGAGTCCGATGACCGGCCCCTTCAACAAGGACAAGAGTCCGGACGGCAAGCTCGTCGGCCACTGCATGCTCATCATCGGCTACGACGACGACCAGCAAGCCATCCTGATCCAGAACAGCTTCGGCCCGGATTGGGGCCACCAGTGGAACGGCAGCGGCGGCTATATCTGGATGAGCTACAAGCTCTTCCAGTATCTGGCGCAAGGGAAGGCAATGTACGTCACGCCCTGATCGCCGGACGGGCGCTGGATCGCGACGGAGGAAGTGCTGGCACAGTGCCCGCAGGGCCTCCAAGCAGCAGCTCGACGCGGCCGTAGCCGCAGCGAAGGCCGCCTACCCGGCTTGGGCGGCCCCCTATCGAGGATCGGCTCGCTACAACGACCGCGCGATCAAGAGCTTCATGATCTCGTTGGTGCCGCCGTAGATCTTCTGGATCCGCGAATCTACGAACATGCGGGAGATCGGGTATTCCTGCATGTAGCCGTAGCCGCCGTGCAGTTGCAGACATTCGTCGGCGGTTTCGACCTGCTTTTGCGAGCACCACCACTTGGCCATCGAAGCGGTGACGGTATCGAGGTCCTTGGTGATCAGGCGCTCGATACACCAGTCGACGAAAATGCGCGCGATCATCGCCTCCGTCTTGCGCTCGGCGAGCTTGAAGGCGGTGTTCTGGAAGTCCAGGAGCGGCTTGCCGAACGCAGTCCGCTGCTTGGTATAATCCGAGGTCAGCTTGACCGCACGCTCCATCGAGGCGACGGCTCCGACTGCCAGCGCCAGCCGCTCCTGCGGCAATTGCTGCATCAGTTGCACAAAGCCTTGACCTTCCTCGGGCCCGAGAAGGTTTTCCGGCGGCACGGTGACGTTGTCGAAGAACAGTTCCGACGTATCGGAGGCGTGTAGCCCGATCTTGTCGAGGTTGCGTCCGCGCCGGTAGCCAGCCGCACCCGCGGTCTCGACCACGATCAGCGAAATGCCCTTGGCGCCGACTTCCCCGGTGCGCGCGACGACAATGACGAGATCGGCGGCCTGGCCGTTGGTGATGAATGTCTTCTGACCATTGATGACATAGGAATTACCCTGCTTTTTCGCCGTGGTCCTGACGTTCTGCAGGTCTGAGCCGGTGCCCGGCTCCGTCATGGCGATCGCGCCGACCATCTCCCCGGTCGCCATTTTCGGCAGCCAGCGCTTCTTCTGCTCCTCGGAGCCGTAGTTCAGAATGTAGTGGGCGACGATGGCGCTGTGCACGGAGACGCCGGTCGTGACTTCCGGCACTGTGCTCTCGAGGTCCTCGAGCACCGCGGCATCATAGGCGAAGGTGGCCCCTAACCCGCCATAAGCCTCCGGCACGCTGGGCAAGAGCGCCCCCATCTCGCCGAGCGCGCGCCAGGCGAAGCGGTCGACCATTTTCTGGTCGCGCCATTTCTCAGCGTGCGGCGCCAGATCCTTGGCCAGGAATTTCCGGAATTGGTCACGGAACGTATCCAGTTCCTCGGTCATCCAGGACGATCGGTATTCCATGAAACCCCCTGCTCTCAGACGATGAGGCCGCCGCCGGCAACGACGACCTGGCCGCTGATATAATTGGATTCCGGACTGCAGAACAGATAGACAGCATCCGCTGCCTCTTCAGGTGTACCGCCGCGACCGAGCGGGATCATTCGTGCCATCATCTCCAGCATCTGCGGCTGTACGCCGACCTTGATCTCATGGCCGGCGACGTCAATGGTCTTTTGTTGCGCCTCGATCGGCTGCGTCAGCCGGGTGTTGATCAGGCCGAAGGCGACGCAATTGACGTTGACCTTGTAGCGCCCCCATTCCTTGCACAGCGTTCGTGTCAGGCCGACCAGCGAGGCCTTGGCCGAGGAATAGCTCGCCTGCCCGGCATTGCCGTAGAGGCCGGCGATGGAGGAGATGTTCACGATTTTGCGAAACACCTCGCGCCCCTGCTCCGCCTCCTGCTTGGCAAACACCCGGATCGGTTCGGCGGCGGCACGCAGGATGCGGAACGGCGCCACGAGGTGCACGTCGAGCATCGCCTGGAACTGCTCATCCGTCATCTTCTGGATCGTGGAGTCCCAGGTGTAACCGGCATTGTTGACGATGATGTCGAGGCCGCCGAACCTTTCCAGCGCAGCGCCAACAAAGCGGTCGGCAAAGCCTGCCTCCGCGACGCTGCCGTTCACTGCGACCGCATCGCCGCCAAGCCCCTTGATCTCCGCCACCACGGCATCGCCCGGCTCGGCGTCAAGATCGTTGACCACGACTTTCGCGCCCTCGCGCGCAAGCTTGAGCGCGATCGAGCGCCCGATGCCGCGGCCGGAGCCGGTGACGAGCGCGATCTTGCCTTGCAGCCTTGCCATGAGCATGTCCTCCTTAGAGCGCGATGACGGCGCTGCCTTCTAGCTTGACCTCGCCGCGCTCGTCTTTGGTGGTAAGTGCGAGCCTGACTCTGCGCTCGCCGTTCTCCTCGAACAACTCGGCCACGGTGCCCTCGCATGTCAGCCGCGCACCGAGTTGGGTGATGGCCACGAACCGCGTCGCGAACGCGCGCAGCCGCGCCGGTGGCACCGCATCCGTCACCGCCTGGCCAAGACAGGCCATGACCAGCATGCCGTGGGCGAACACGTCAGGGAATCCGGCGCTCCTGGCGAAATCAATATCGACATGGATCGGATTGTGATCGCCTGAAGCGCCGCAATAAAGCGCAAGCGTATGCCGGGTGATCGGCGGGAACGTCTTGTGGACGAGGCGGTCGCCGATTCTGATCTCGCCGATTTCCGTCATGGCGCCACCTGGTTGCGCACCACGACGGTGCGCGCGGTGTCGGCGACATGCACGCCGTCCTGATTGGTCACCTCGCATTGGATGACGACCAGCGTCAGCGCGCCACCCTTCTTCTCGGTGACGGCTGTAACCCGTGGGCGGAAGGTCAGGAGGTCGCCGATCACGGCCGGCGCGTGGTAGACGAAGCTCTGCTCGCCATGCAGCACGCGGGCGAGATCAATGCCGAGCGCCGTCAGCATCTCGAACGGCTCTGCGGCATCCATCATTTCCAGGCAGAACAGGTAAGTCGGCGGCACCGGCGTTGCTGCGAACCCCGCCGCGCGCGCAGCCGCCTCATCGCGGTAGACCGGGTTGGTCTCGCCAAGCGTATCGAGGAAGTAGCGCAGCCGACCCGGCTCCGCGCGCGCGGTGACAGGCGTGAAGTGCCGGCCCACGGCGGATTGATCGACCATAGTCGGTATCAATTTCTCTGATAGAGCGTGACGACGCAGGCGCCGCCGAGGCCGAGATTATGCTGCAGCGCTAGCTTTGCGCGCTCGACTTGCGTCGGGCCGGCCATGCCGCGTAGCTGCCGCGTCAGCTCGTAGCACTGTGCAAGACCCGTAGCGCCGAGTGGATGGCCCTTGGACAACAGCCCGCCGGAGGGATTGGTCACGATCCGGCCGCCATAGGTGTTGTCGCCGTCGTCGATGAACTTCGCCGCCTCGCCCTCGCCGCAGAGCCCCAGCGCCTCATAGGTGATCAGCTCATTGTGGGCAAAGCAGTCGTGCAGTTCGACCACGTCGAGATCTTCAGGCCCGATGCCCGCGCTATCGTAGACGCGCTTTGCTGCCGCGCACGCCATGTCGTAGCCGACCAGGCGCATCATGTCGCCGGCGCCGAAGGTCGAGGGCGTGTCGGTTGTCATCGCCTGTGCGGCGATCCGCACCGTCCTGGCAATGCCGTGCTTGTCGGCGAACCGATCCGACACCAGCACCGCCGCCGCGCCACCGCAGGTCGGGGGGCAGGCCATCAAGCGCGTCATCACCCCAGGCCAGATCACCTGATCGTTCATCACGGCATCAGCGGTGACCTCCTTGCGGAAGATCGCCAGCGGGTTGTTCGCCGCATGGCGGCTCGCTTTCGCGCGCACCTTGGCAAAAGCGTCGAGCGGCGTGCCGTATTTCTGCATGTGGGCAAGGCCCGCCCCGCCGAAATAGCGCAGCGCGAGCGGAATGCCGGGCACGTCGATCAGCCGGTCCGCCGCCGCGTCGAATTCCTCGAACGCGCTCGGGCGGTCGGTGTAGACGCTGCCGAGCGCGCCGGGCTTCATCTGCTCGAAACCAACCGCCAGCACGCAATCCGCCGCGCCGCTTTCGATCATCTGCCGCGCCATGAACAGCGCGGTCGAGCCAGTCGAGCAGTTGTTGTTGATGTTGAAGATCGGAATGCCGGTCATTCCGACCTGATAGAGCGCGCGCTGCCCGCAGGTGGAATCACCATAGACGTAGCCGACATAGGCCTGCTGGATCGCGCTGTAGTCGAGCCCCGCATCAGCCAGCGCCAGCTTCGTCGCCTCCGCACCCATCGCATGATAGGGCGCACTGGCGCCAGGTTTGGCGAAGGGGATCATGCCGACACCGGCGACGATTACCTCGGACATCGCTTTCCTCCGAATAAATTACCCATTGGACTTTTTCTTACCCATGGGTAAGATTACAGCCTGCCGTCACCTGGAGTCAACGCGTCCGAGCATGGATTCAGGATCCCCCACCCTGCCGTCTTCCCCCTGGCTGCCATTCGAAAGCCGGCGCCGCGCCCGCGACGAGAAGCGCGAGGCGGTGCTGCGCACGGCGGTGCAGCTTTTCCTGGAGCAGGGCTATCACCGCGCGACATTGAATGACGTCGCCGAGCGGCTGAACATCACCAAGCCCGCGCTCTACAATTACTTCCGCAGCAAGCACGAGATCCTGTTCGAGTGCTGGTCGATGGGCGCAGATCTCGTCGACAGCGTCATCACCGAGATCAATGCCGGCGGCGGTTCGGGCCTCATCAAGCTGCGCAAGCTGGTGCATTCCTATGCGGAATTGATGGCGACCGATTTCGGCGCGAGCCTGGTGCGCTTCGACCTGCGCGATCTTGCCGAGAAGGATGCCGGCATCGCGCGCGCCGCCAAGAAACGGATCGATGCGACATTCCGCAAGTATATTTCGAGCGGCATCGCCGACGGCTCGATCAAGCGCTGCGATCCGAAGCTTGCTGCTTTCGCGATCGCGGGCGCGCTGAACTGGATCGGGCACTGGTACCGGCGCGACGGCACATCGTCGCCGACCGACATCGCCGACGAATTCACGGCCCGGCTGACCGAAGGCTTGGCTGCGGTCGCAATTCCCAATCACAACTCAGAACAAAAGACGCCGAGCGCGCCCTTGCGGCGCCAAACAAGGCGCAAGGCACAAGGGAAGAAACGCACAGGAGGAGCGTCTTAATGAACATCACCCACGGATTGCGGCGGGCGCTGCAGATCAACCCGAATGGACTGGCCACTGTATGCCGCGAGCGACGACGCACCTGGCGCGTCGTGGGAGAACGGGTCGCGCGACTCGCCGGAGGCTTGCGGGCGCGCGGCGTCGCCGATGGCGATCGCGTCGCGGTGCTATCGCTCAATTCCGACCGCTATCTCGAGCTCTATCTCACGGTCGGCTGGGCCGGCGCGGTGATCGTGCCGCTCAACATCCGCTGGAGCGCGCTGGAGAATGAGGATGCGCTGCGCGACTGCCGCGCCAGCGTCCTGTTCGTCGACAAGGCGTTTGCGCCAACCGGCGCGCAGCTCGCGAAGGCGATCCCGGGACTCAAGCTGATCCTTGCCGACGATGGCGATGCGCCATCGGACACCGAGAGCTATGAGGCCGTCATCGCGAGGAGCGAGCCGGTCGCCGACAGCATGCGCGAGAGCAAGGATCTCGCCGGCATCTTCTACACCGGCGGCACCACGGGGCGCTCCAAGGGCGTGATGCTCAGCCACCATAATCTGATGGCGAATGCCCTCAATGCGCTCGGTGAAGGGCTGTTTCCGGCAAGCTCGGTCTATCTGCATGCCGCACCGATGTTCCATCTCGCCAACGGAGCGGCGATGTATTCGCTGCTCCTCTCCGGCGGCTCCAATGTGATCATCCAGGGCTTTACGCCCGACGCCGTTGCGGCCGCGATCCAGAGCCATTGTGTCACCGATGTGCTGCTGGTGCCGACCATGATCCAGATGCTGGTCGATCACCCGGCGATCGGCAGCTATGACCTGTCCTCGCTCAAGAACATCGTCTATGGCGCATCGCCCATCAGCGAGGCGGTGCTTGACCGCGCCGCGCGGGCGCTGCCGCATGTTCAGTTCACGCAGGCCTACGGCATGACCGAACTGTCGCCGATCGCGACGCTTCTGCACTGGAAGGAGCATATCGGCGAGGAACGCAAGAAGGGTCGCCACCGCGGCGCGGGCCGCGCCAGCCTTGGCTGCGAAGTGCGTATCGTCGACGAGAACGACCGGCCGGTGCCCTCGGGCAATGTCGGCGAGATCGTCGTGCGCGGCGACAACGTGATGATGGGCTATTGGGAACGGCCCGAGGAGACCGCGCGAGCCATCGTCGACGGCTGGATGCACACCGGCGACGGCGGCTATGTGGACGAGGACGGCTTCATCTATGTGGTCGACCGCGTGAAGGACATGATCATCTCCAGCGGCGAGAACGTCTATTCGATCGAGGTCGAGAATGCGCTGGCGCAGCATCCCTCGGTGCTGCAATGCGCGGTCATCGGCATCCCGAGCGAACAGTGGGGCGAGCAGGTCCATGCGGTCGTGGTCAAGCGCAGCGGCGTCGAAGTCTCCGCCGGCGAGCTGATCGAGTTCACCAAGACGCTGATCGCGGGCTACAAATGCCCGCGAAGCATCGAGATCACCGAGGCGCCTCTGCCGCTTTCCGGCGCCGGCAAGGTGCTGAAGCGCGAGCTGCGCAAGCCGTTCTGGGACAATCGCGAGCGCCGTGTAAACTGACTCACTCGGTTGATCGGAATCGATCGGACTGGGCCGGTCGCTCCGCGGGCTTCCGTTGAGCGGGGCGCTCGTACTAGTCGCGACCGATCAATGCTCGCATCTCATCAAGGTCCTGAAAAACGTCAGCCTGACGACGCAGCTCGTCAGCGACCATGGACGGATAACTCTTGATGGTGGATACAACTGTCACGCGCACGCCACGGCGCTGTACGGCTTCGACCAGCGAGCGGAAATCACCATCGCCAGAATCAAGTGAAAACAGGGCGCACTGCACTTTTTTTGATCACACGCTGACCATCCGACCGATCCGGAATCCGGCCCTGTTCACCTATCGCGTGACGCGCTGCCTGCCGGTCACCGATAGGCGTCAGTAGCGGCCGCTAGCTAGACAGTGCCGCAGTTCTGATAGATGTGCTTGATCTCAAGGAAGTCGATCAGCCCATCGTAACCGTGCAGCCGGCCTAGTCCGCTGCGGCGGTATCCACCGGTTTCCGCTTCGGCAAACAGCCTGTTATGGTCGTTAATCCACACCGTGCCATTGCGCAAAGCACGTGCGACGCGCATCGCGCGCGCGCCATCGTGGGTCCAGACGCTGGCAGAGAGGCCGTATTCGCTGTGATTGGCGCGGACAACCGCCTCCTGCTCATCCTCGAACCTCTCCAGAACGACAAACGGGCCGAAGATCTCCTCCTGCACGAAGAATCCCGAAGTATCGCGATGCGCAACCAGCGTCGGCGTCAGAAAGAATCCCTTGGCCAGATCTCCGTTCGGCCGTCCGCCACGCAGGACAACCTCGTCCGCTGCAGCCATCGCATCGTCGATCCTGTGCGAGACTGCGGCAAGCGACGCCGCATCGATCAACGGACCCATGTTCGTCTCTGCCGACAGGCCGGAGCCGATTTTCAGGTTTGTGAGAGAGGACCGCAGCGCTGCCTTCATCTCCTCATAACGCGACGCATGTACCAGAACACGCCGCGCCGCCGTACATTGCTGTCCGGAGATGATGGTCGCAGCGGCAGCGAGCTTTGGTGCCACGGTCGCGATATCTGCATCTTCAAAGACGAGACAGGCCGACTTCCCGCCGAGCTCAAGCGACAGTTTCTTCATGGTCGGCGCAGCCGCAGCCATGATGCGTTGCCCGGTCGCGTTCGAGCCGGTAAAGCTGAGCACGTCGACTTCGGGCGAAGTGACGAGATATTCCGCCACCTCGTGCCCCTGCTCGTTGACGAGATTGACGACGCCGGCAGGAAGCTGCTCGACGTCGCTAAGGCACTTGATGATCTCGGCAGTAACCAATGCCGTCTGCGGCGCGGGCTTGATCACCGCCGTGCACCCGGCGGCAAGGGCCGGCGTCAACGCGCGGATAAGCAACACCGCGGGTGCGTTCCACGGGATGATCAGGCCGGCGACGCCTGCCGGCTCTTTCAGCATCGTGGAGAACGTACCCGGTTCGACCTCGAGAACGTGTCCGGGGATATGACGCGTCAATCCCGCGTAGTAACGTATCTCCGAGACGCTGCCCTCGATCTCGCCGCGCGACTGCGCAAGCGGCTTTCCGTTCTCCAGCGTGAGAAGGCGCGCCAGTTCCGCGCCGCGCTGCTCCATCCGGTCCGCCCATCTCAGCATGACCAGCTGGCGAAGCCGCGGATTCTGCGACCAGCCCGCGCGCTCGAAAGCGCCGCGTGCGGCCGATACCGCCGCTTCCGCGTCTTTCTTTCCGCCGGCCTCGACGCGGCCGACCACCGCCTGATTGGAAGGATCAATGCTCGGCACCGTTTCACCGGAGGATGCCGGTTGCCAGACGCCGTCGATCAGATTGAGAGCATGAAGAGACATAATATCCGAACCTAACTTTCGATCGTGGCGGCGCGGCCCGACCGCGCCGCCACTAGTCCTCACTTGAAGTCGCCCTTGGTCTCTGGGATCACGATTGCCCCGATCAGGTAGATCGCGAAGACCGCAACCGAGAAGATGGCGAGCGATGTCGGAATCTGCGCGGCGCCGGCACTCACCAGCGACACGAAGGTCGGCATCATGCCGCCGAGCGCAAAGCCGATGTTCCAGGACAGCCCTGTACCGCTGGCGCGCACAGCCGTCGGGAAGCGCTCGTTCAGGAAGATCAGCACCGGTGCATAGCCGGCATTGCCGATGAAGGCGATCGCCAGCGCATAGAGCGTGATCTGCGTGATGTCCTTCGTCGCGGCAAGGCCCAGATAGCACAGCGGAAGCAGCACGATGGCACCTGCCCCGACCAGGAGAAAGGTCTTCTTCCGCCCGATCTTGTCGCTCAGCGATCCGATCAGAACCGCCGAGAAGAACGACGAGACGCTGGCGCCCATCAGGATCAGCGACGAGGTCTGGTTCGGGACCGCGTTGATGATCTTCAAGAAGCTCGGAAGATATCCGGAGGTCAGATAATAGCCCGCTCCACCGCCGAACGTGATCAGGATATTGAGCAGCAGGATCCTGCGGTACTCTCCCGAAAAAATCTCCTTAACCGGAGCCTTGGACGCCTCTGCCTTACGTGTCTTCTGCTGCCGCTTCAGTTCCTTGAAGTAAGGCGATTCCTCGAGGTTCTTGAAGATGAACCAGCCGAGCAAAGAGCTCAGCAGGCCGGAGAAGAACATCACGCGCCAGCCCCACTCCGCGAAGGCCTCACCGGGAAAGATCGAGGAGGTGATCAGGAACACGAACGACGCCAGCAACGCGCCGATCCCGGCGCCGCCGCCACCCACCAGGCCGGACATCGCCCCGCGCCAACTTGCGGGCACAGATTCCGTGCCGATGGTATGGGTCGAGGCCACCACCCCACCGACGAATACACCCTGCACCAGGCGCAGGATCAGGAAGATGATTGGCGCGATCACGCCGACCTGGGCGATCGTCGGCAGCAAGCCGAACGCAGCCGTGCTGATGCCGACACCGAAAATTGCGACCAGCATGGCGCGCTTGCGTCCGTGCACGTCGGCATAATGGCCGAATACGGCCGAGCCGAGCGGCCGCATCAGGAGCGTGACGGCGAACGATCCATACACTGCGGCCAGCGACAGCGCCGTATTGCTCGATGGAAAGAACAATGCGCCGACAACCGGCGCGACATAGAGCAGAATGAACAAATCAAAAAGATCGAGCGCCCAGCCGAGCACCGAGGCAATGATCGCGTTGACCATCTGTCGATTGTCTGCCGACGTCCGCACATTCGGGACGGACACGTCCATCTCAGCCATATTTCCCTCCCCGTCGAAGATTGCCGCGGCGGCTGACCGCCGTCCGCGGCGTTGTTAGTCGTCTTCCTTGTCGTCAGCGCCCGACGAACTTGGGCGGACGCTTGGCGTTGAAGGCTTCGACGCCTTCCTTGAAGTCCTCGGACTGACGCAGCCGGCTGTAGCAATGGCCCTCGAGCTCGATCGCGATCGTGAGCGTCGAGTCTTCGGTGTCGTTCAGGAGCTTCTTCGCGGTACGCTGCGCCAAAGGCGAGAAGGTGCGCAGCTCGTCGACCAGCCGGTCCGTCGCCTTCTCAAGCTCGGCGTCCGGCACGCATTCGGTCGCAATCCCCCACTCCAGCGCCTGCTTCGCCGAGATCCGCTTGGAGCGCATCACGATGTCCTTGGTGCGGGTGATACCGACCATTTTCTGCAGACGTGCCGATCCTCCCGACCCAGGGATCTGTCCGAGCTTCTGCTCCGGCAAGGCGTATTGCGTGGTTTCGGAAGCGATGCGGAAGTCGCAGGCGAGCGACAGCTCGAATCCGACGCCGAAGCAATAGCCGCGATTGGCGACAATCACCGGCTTGGCGCAACGTGCGGGCGCCGCGATATTCCAGGCCAGTTTTGATACGTGCTCCGGGCTCGCTTCCATGAAGCCGCCGATATTGCCGCCACTGGAGAAATGGTCGCCCTCGCCCCGCAACACGATGACGCGAACACGCGGATCTTCGTCGAGCGTCTCGAAGGTCAGCCGTAGCTGATCGCGCTGCGGCATCGAGACGACGTTATAGGGCGGCCGGCCGAGTATGATGTCGGCGCGCTCATGCGCCTCGTCGATCTCGACCTTGAACCCATCGAGCTTGGCGAGACGGGGATCGGCAAAGGTGTACGGGGATGGCATGTAGTTTTCCTTTCGTTGGTGTCGTGTGATCAGGCCGCATCCGAGGGCGGCAGGCGCTCTGCTTCGTATTCTCCTGCGACGAGCAGACGCCGGAGAAGTTTACCGACCGGCGATTTTGGAATGGCATCGACAAAGACGTAGCGTCGCGGGCGCTTGAAATTGGCAAGACCGGAGGTACGGCAGAACTGCTCGAGCTCCGCCTCGGAGACCGATCGGTTGCGCTTGACGAAGGCGGCGACGATCTTGCCCCATTTCTCGTCGGCGAGACCGACGACTGCCACTTCAGAGACAGCGGGATGCAGCGAGAGGCAGCTTTCGATTTCCACCGGCGACACATTCTCGCCGCCGGTGATGATCATGTCATCGACGCGGCCGGTCACGAACAGGTCGCCGTCGGAATCGATGAACCCGGTATCTCCGGTAAAATACCAGCCCTCGCGCAGCGCCTTGGCATCGGCCTCGGGCCGCCGCCAGTAGCCTTCGAATGCTTCGTCGCCGGCGAGCGAGGCGATGATCTCGCCCTCTTCGCCCGGTGCGGCAAGTTCGGCAATCGAACGAGCGTTGATCCGTACCACCCTGATGTGCTGGTTGATGCCGGCTTTGCCGGCCGAGCCGGGCTTGGCCGGCGCGTTCTGATCGATCGTGAAGGTGTAGATCTCGGAGCTGCCGTAATGATTGACGAACAGGTCCGGCTTGAACACTTCGCTCAACTTCTTGAGCAATCCATCCGTCATCGAGGCACCGGCAAAGCCGAGTTTTCGCACGCTCGATACGTCGGTCGCCGAGAACGCCTCGTGGTGAACGAGATCGTGGTAGAGCGTTGGCACCAGATAAAGATTGCTGATCTTCTCGCTCTCGATAAGAGCCAGCGCCTGGCGGCTGTCATAGCGCGGCAGGCAAATGAAGGTGCCGCCGATCAGCGACATCGCGAGCAAGGAGCGCACACCCATGGTGTGATAGAGCGGCATCACGCCGAGCGTACGCTCGTTGCGGCCATAGAGGTTTTGCGCGACATGCGCGATTGCCGCCGCGCGCTCGGCACGATGGTGGCGCGGCACGCCCTTTGGTCGCGATGTCGTGCCCGAAGTGTAGAGCATGATCGACCATGCATCGGCGCCGACCCGAGGCCGGGCATCAGGAGCGTCGCCTTCCACCATGTCCGCGAAAGCCAGATCTCCGTCGGCATTCATACCGACCGCAATGCGTTGCAAGCCGGCCGCGCGCGTAGAGTTTCTCACGGCGTCGGCGGAGACATCCTGATAGAAGACCGCGCAGGCCTCCGCATTCTCGATGCAGAAATCGAGCTCGTCGGCCTTAGCACGCCAGTTGATCGGCGTGATGACCAGCCCCGCAAACTGGCAAGCCCAGTGCAGGGTCGCAGCCTCCCAGCGGTTCTGCAGCACGGTGACGACGTGATCGCCGGGCTTCAGCCCGATGCGATCGAACGATGCTACGAGCGCCGAGATCTTGCCGTACCACTGGCGATAGGTGAGGCGAAGCTCGCCGTCGACGATCGCAAGCGCATCCGGATCACGCGCGACGCTTGCAATAAAACTGCTGCCGAGATCAAGCATCTGACTTCTCTTGGGTGGTGGTGGCGAGCTCGGCGGCCGCTTCCAGCGCCGCCTTTACGATCGGGGTGTAGCCGGTGCAGCGGCAGAGATGGCCGCTCAGGAGATCGCGGATATCGGCTTCGCTTGGCGCCGGATGCCGGCGCAGATAATGGTCGAGCGACATCAGGATGCCGGCGGTACAGAAGCCGCATTGCAAAGCGTGGTTGCGGCGGAACGCTTGTTGCAGGATGCCGAGCCGGTCGGGCGACGGGGCAAGCCCCTCGACGGTTTGGACCTCGCAACCATCGGCCTGTGCCGCCAGCGTCAGGCAGGAACGCGTGAGCATGCCGTCGATAATGACCGTGCAGGCACCGCAAACCCCATGCTCGCAGCCCACATGGGTTCCGGTTGCGCCAATCTGCTGGCGCAGGAAGTCGGACAGCAGCATGCGCGGCTCGGCTTCGGCTTCAACCGGCCTGCCGTTCAGCTTGAAGCGAACCGGATGACGGCCATCGGCGCTGAGACGGGTCATTGCAGCACCTCGCGCACCAGATCGCGGCCGATGATCCGCACCAGATCGCGGCGATAGCGCGCGGTCGCGTGCACGTCATCGCGCGCGTCGAGCTCATAGGCAAAGCCGTTCAGCGCGTCGTCGAGCGCACTTCCGTCCAGGCGCGGCCAGTCCCGCGCCTGCGGAACATCGGCGACGCCGCTAACGGCAAAGCGGACACCTTTCGAGGTCGCAACCGCCGCGCAGGCCACGATGGCGAAATCACCGTGACGGCGGGCGACTTCGCGGAACGCGCATCGCTCGCCGGCCCGAGCGGGAAACGATACGGCTTCAATGAGTTCGTCTTCCGCCCGCGCAGTGGCCATCATGCCAAGAAAGAACTCGGTCGCTGCAACCCGTCGGCGCCGTCGCGCATTGCGCAGATGCACCTCGCCGCCGAGGGCGATCAGCGCGAGCGGCATCTCGGCGCTCGGGTCGGCGTGTGCGAGCGAGCCGCAGATGGTGCCGCGGCTGCGCGTCTGGACATGGCCGACCCAGGGCAACGCCTGCGCAAGAAGCGGCTGAGTCCGCGCCAGTTCCGGCCATGCGAGCAAGGCGGCCTGGCGCACGCCGGCGCCGATCGTCACCACTCCCGCCTGTTCCTCGATGCGGTTGAGCTCCTTCAGCCGCATGATGTCGATCAGGAGTCTCGGCTTGGCGAGGCGCATATTGAGCATCGCCATCAGCGATTGGCCGCCGGCGAGCACGCGGGCATTGCCGCCCTCTTTCGAAAGTCCCTCAAGGACTTCGTTGACGGATTCGGCGCGGACATAGTCGAAGGCGGCTGGTTTCATCGTCGCCCTCCAAACAGGCTCGCAAGCTTGGCGAGCAGCGCAAACATCGAGATGCCACTTGCAGGCGCCCCACCGCCGGCCTGGCGCGCAAGTGCCGCAAAGAACTGTCCGATGATCACGCGCGTGGCGCCGTCGAGCAGGCGGCCGCCGATGCTCGCGACCTTGCCGCCGATCGCTGCGTCATAGCTGTAGCTGAGCTGTGTGCCGCCTTTGCCGTCGGGCTCGAGCGTGATGCGACCTTCGGCGTTTCCGAAACCGAGTGCCCCCTCCGCTTTTCCACGCAGCGTGACTGCGCGGGGCGGGTCGAGATCAAACAATTGGACGTCAGCGCGATAACGTCCGCTGACAGGACCGATGCCGAGCGTCACGTCGGCGCGGAAATGCGTGTCGGAAACCTTGTGGACCTGCTCGCATCCGGGGATCACAGCCTGCAGCGTCTGGGGATCGAGCAGCATCGTCCACACCTGCTCCGGCGCCCCGTTGACGGACGCACGGCCCTCGCCGCGCAGCCGGCGGTCTCCTTCGCGTGCAGGCGCCGCCTTCGATTGTCCCGTCGGCGGTTCGGGCTCCGGACCACGCACCAAATCGGCGAGCTTCGCCGGCACCAGCGGCAGCGTGACGTCGGCAAGGCCCAGCGCGTCGGCAACGGCATTGGCGATGCACGCCGGCGTCGACATGCAGTTGCCTTCGCCGACGCCTTTGGCCCCGAGCGGGGTGAAGGGCGACGGTGTCTCGATATGGATGATCTGCGGCTCGGGGACTTCGGTCGTCGTCGGCAGCAAATAGTCCGCAAACGTTCCGGTCAGAAAGCTGCCGTCCGCCGCATAAGCATATTCTTCATAGAGCGCCGCCCCGAGCGCTTGCGTAAAGCCGCCGCGGATCTGCCCGTTCACCATGCCCGGATGCAGGATGGTGCCGCAATCGTGCATGGTCACGTAGCGATCGATACGGGTCTCAAACGTCGTGCGGTCGATCTCGACGCCGCAAAAATCGAAGATGAAGCCGTGGCAGAGCGAGGAATTGATGCGATCCTGATCGTCCGGCGGGGTCAGCTCCGGCGGCGTCCAGAACACGGTTTCGCGGATGGTCTGGCCGGCATCATCAGGCAATGAGCCCGGCGACCAATGACAGAGCGCCGCGACCCTGGAAAAAGCGATGCGGTTCTCCAGATTGCGCTTCGACGCGACGAAGCCGCCGGCGAACATGATATCTGCCGGCTCAACATTCAGCTGGCTCGCAGCGATGCGCGCAAGACGGACCGCGATCCGCTCAGCCGCCAACTTCGCGGTCCCGGCTACGGCGGCCGCAAACCGGCTCGCATAGTTTCCGGAGGCGATCGACCAGGCATCCTTGGCGGTATCGATCTCCGTATTGACGCGAACATCCTGCGGCTTGAGGCCGAACACATCGGCCACCACCTGCGACAGCACCGTGCGATGACCCTGCCCTTGTGGCACGGATGCGACATGGACCGTGACACCCCCGACGGGATCAAGCGCAACCGTTGCGGTTGCCTGCGCGCCATTCTTCGGTCCGGCCTTGCGACGTTCCGCCGCCGTAAGCACCGTCGTGATATAGCCCATGTTGGAGACGCTGGGCTCAACGACAGCCGTAAAGCCGATGCCATAAAGGCGGCCTTGCGCGCGCGCCTCATCGCGTCGCGCCTTGAGTTCCGCGAGTTGGCCCTGCTCGACAGCTCTGGCGATCGCCTCCTGATAGTTTCCGGAGTCCAGCAGCGCACCGGTCGCCGTGCGATAAGGAAAGGCGTTCGCCGGAACGAGATTGCGCCGGATCACGTCGAGCGGATCAAGACGGAGGCCGATCGCAATCCGCTGCACCAGGCGCTCGAGCGCGAAATAGACTTGCGGTCCGCCAAAGCCGCGGTTGAGGCCGGTCGGCGTCTTGTTGGTGACAACGACGCGGTTGCGCACCTTCACGTGGCGGATGTCGTAGGCGCCAGTGAGATTGCCATGCATGCGGTAGAGCGTTGCGGGTTCGGGTGCGCGCAGGTGGGCGCCGCAATCCTCGACCTGGTCCCAATCGAGCGCGAGGATCCTGCCGTCCGCGGTGACCGCGGCTGAAAGCGTCGTGGCGCGGTTGGTCGCCGAGACCGAGGCCGTCAGGTGCTCAAGGCGATCTTCGATCCACTTCACGGGGCGCCCGACAGCGCGAGAGGCCGCGCTGATCAAAACGATATAGGGAAAGACGCCCTGCTTGACGCCAAAGCTGCCGCCGGAATCCGGTGGCGTGCGCAGCCGCACCCGATTGCCCGGCACCTTCAGCGCACGCGAGATCACGGTATGAATGCTGAAAGGACCCTGGAAATTGGCGAGGATGTCATAGGCATTCTCAGCCGCATCGTAGGTGGCGACGACGCCATAGGTTTCGATCGGCGTGCAGGAATTGCGCGGATAACGGATGTCGATTGAAAAGCGATGCGTTGCTTCGGCAAATGCCTGCTCGGGATTGCCATAGGAAAAACTGCGGTCGCTGGCGAGATTGCCGGGAAAACCATCGTGCAGGACAGCCGCATCGGCAGCGAGCGCCGCCAACGGATCGACCACCGCAGCGCGCGGCCGGTACTCGACGTTAATCAGTTCGATCGCATCTTCCGCCCGGGCGCGATCGCTCGCGACGACGACGGCGACGGGCTCGCCGACATAGCGAACCCGCTCGGTCGCAATCGGCCAGCATTCCACCGGCGCCTTCACGCCAACGACGAGGCTCGACGTCAGCGCCTTGACCTGCTCGCCGGTGAGGACAGCGGCGACGCCCGGCGCATGCCGCGCCGCCTCAGCGTCAACAGAGACAATATCGGCATGGGCATGTGGGGAGCGCAGGATGGCAGCATGCAGCGTCCCCGGTGGAGTGCCGAGATCGTCGATGAAGCGCCCGCGCCCGGTGAGCAGCGCGGCATCCTCGACGCGTTCGATCGAACGGCCGACCCAAGGCCGGTCTTCAGCCGTGTTCTGATCGACCGATGATGCGGACTGAACCGCGGCCTCCGCCATTCCGACGCTCCTCTTCATCGCGCTCTCTGACGCGACGTGGAGCAGTTGTCAGAATGTCAGCCATGCGGGCCATACCGCCCGATCTCACGACCTACCAAATCGTCTCATTTCGGAGTGTGCGCCGCAATATCAACTTGCAAGCCGCGAGACGTTGCGAAATTCGCGCGGGCCGACTCCGGCGTGATCGCGGAAGAAGCGGGTGAAATGCGCCGGCTCCGGAAAGCCGAAGCGCTCACTGAGATCAGTGACCGACGTATCCTGGTGGATCACGGCATCAAGCGCCCGCTCCATCCGCACGACGTTCAGATAGATCTTGGGCGAAACCCCGAGCGAGGATTCAAACAGGCGGAAGAACTGCGCCCGCGACAGCCCTGCGCCCTTCGCGAACTGATCGACGTTGGCGTGGGCTCCCTCCTGCGCGCGAATCACTTCCGTCGCGCGCCGGATCCGCCAGTCGCACGACATCGCGTTCATGCCGCGGATGGAATTGGGAAAGCTCCGCCACGGTGTGAAGCGCTCGATCACCGCGATCATCAGGTCCGAGAGGGTCTGCTCATGGGCACGGACGCAGTCCGGATGCGACATCATGTCGGTGGCGAGATGCATCGTGAGTTGCCGGATCCGCGGCGAGACCTCCCCGGACGGCTGATCGAAGAAACCCGGCGCGCCGCTCGCGGCCCATCCGGGCCGGAACTCCTTCAACCATTCAGGTTCAATATAAAGCGCCAGAATGAGGGTTCGCGGCCGCGCGGGATCGTGAACATAGGCGTGCGGCTTCCAGCCGTCGACGAGCACGGCGCATGTGTCGGTCAGCGGATAGACCCTATCTCCCACCAGGAACTGTGTATCGGCGCCTTCGACCTTCAGCAGGACATGGCAATGCGGATGCGCATGGCGCACCAGCGAACGATCCATATCCAGCAGCGCGACCCTGCCGAAGGCGCCATGAGCGATGCGCAGAGCTGTCGACATCAAGGCCTCCCTTCAGACGTCGTTGTTGCTTCCTTTCCCGTCAGCACAAGTCGAATGATCTGTCAATCCGAGAGGCAGCCACGGCACGCCATCATCGTTGCGGAGCAACATCGCGCGCAGCGAGCGCACGCTCGCGTAATTGCGTCAGCGTTGCAGTGGGCGTAATCGCTTCCGGATCGATCCTGAGCTCCAGTATGGCGGGTTTGCTTTTTTCATCGGCGAAGGCCCGGGCCCGCGCAAATGCTGCGGGAAAGGCATCGGTTTCCAGCACAAGTTCACCATAGCCGCCAAAGGCCCGCGCGAGCGCTGCGAAATCCGGATTGTCCAGCGCCGTCGCATGTACCCGTCCGGGATATTCCTTCTCCTGGTGCATGCGGATCGAGCCGTACATGCTGTTGTTGATGATGATCGCGATGACGCCGAGCCCATGTCGCGCCGCCGTGGCGAGCTCGTTCGCGCTCATCAGAAAGCAGCCGTCGCCCGCAAAGCAGACAGCAGTGCGCTCGGGATGCGCCAGCTTGGCGGCGATTGCCGCCGGCAGGCCATAACCCATCGATCCAGAGGTCGGCGCAAGCTGGGTCCTGAAGCCGCCATAGCAGTGAAATTTGTGCACCCAGATGGCATAGTTGCCGGCACCATTCGAGATGATCGCGTCCGCGGGGAGCACCTCGCGCAAATGCAGCATCACTGCGCCCAGATCAACCGGGCCCGGCATTGATCCCGGCGTCTGGTCGGAGACGAATTCGGCACGGCCTGCCGCAACCCAGGCCTTCCGTTGCAGGCTCCTGGTTGCCTGCGATCCGTCGGACGGCTGCAGTCGCGCGACGGCCGCGGCAAACTCCGGCATGCCAGCGTTGACCAGGAGATCGGCTTGATAGACACGGCCGAGCTCGTTCGGATCGGCATGCACGTGAACGAAGCGCTGCGACGGCCGGGGCACTTCGAACAAGGTGTATCCGGACGTCGTCGTCTCGCCGAGCCGTCCGCCGATGGCGATGATGAGATCGGCACTGCGAATGCGCCGGACCAATGCTGCACTCGGTCCAAGCCCGGCGTGGCCGGTGTAGTTTGGATGGCGGTTATCCAACATATCCTGCCGCCGGAAGCCCGCGACAACGGGCAGATCGAACAGCTCGATGAAGGTCTTGAGGTCCTCGCAGGCTCGCGCGTTCCACCCGCCGCCGCCGACAATAACAAGCGGCCGCTCCGCATCCGCTACCATCTCGACGAGCCGAGAGAGCTGATCAGCACTCGGATGCGCCGCAGACCGCCGATACGGCCTGGCATCCGCAGCCACGACCTCCTCGGCCAGCATATCCTCCGGCAGCGAGACCACGACCGGACCCGGGCGGCCCGAGACCGCGACATGAAAGGCGCGGCTGACCAATTCCGGGATGCGCTCGGCGCGGTCGATCTCCACGACCCACTTCGCCATGCCGCCGAACATCTGGCGGAAATCGACTTCCTGCCACGCTTCGCGTCCCAGCATGCCGCGGGCAACCTGCCCGATGAACAGGATCATCGGCGTCGAATCCTGCGAAGCCGTATGCACGCCGATCGCGGCGTGGCTTGCGCCGGGCCCTCGTGTCACGAAGCAGATACCGGGCTGCCCGGTCAGCTTTCCATAGGCCTCGGCCATGTGAGCCGCGCCAGCCTCATGACGCGTCACGACGGTCCGGATCGCGTTGCCGTCACCGGCCAGCGCATCGATTGCGGCCAGAAAGCTTTCCCCCGGCAAGCAGAATACCGTGTCGACGCCGTGGATCTTCAGCGTATCGATGAGGATTTCGCCACCGCTGCGCGGGCCTGACGTCGTCAACATCGATCGTTGCTCACCCGACGATTGCTTGATGACAGAGAGCTGGCCATCGATCATGCCCTTCGTTTCCAGGGAACGAGACGATGTTCGATCTCATCGAGCACGATCGAGAACAGGAATCCGAGCACCGCGATCACGAGAAGCCCGACATACATCGTATCGACCGTCAGCACCTGCCAGGCATTCCAGATCATGTAGCCGACGCCGTCATTGGCGGCGACCATCTCGGAAATCGCGATCAGGATCAGCCCCATGCCGACCGCCAGTTTGACACCGGCCATGATCGAGGGCAACGCTCCGGGCAAGGCGATGGTCCGAAACACCTGCCACCGGTTGGCCCGGTAATTATGCCCGACATCGAGGTATATCTTGTCGATGTTGGCGACGCCGACCACCGTATTGATGATGATCGGGTAGAACGCGCCCAGCGCGACCATGACCACCTTCGACATTTCACCGAGACCGAAGATCAAGAGCACCAGCGGGAGGATGGCGCTCTTCGGGATCGGATAGGTGGCCGAGATCAAGGGATCGATCGCCGCACGCAGCGGCCGCGATATGCCCATGGCAAGACCAAGGAACAACGCGGGCACGCCGCCGAGCAGCATGCCGAGCGCGAGGCGCTTGAGACTTGCGAGGACATTGGCGCCAAGCTCGCCGGAAGCGACCAACGCGGCAAACTGATGAACGATGGCCGATGGCGGCGGAAAGAAGCGCGCATCGAGAAGCCCAAATCGGGCCGCGAGCTCCCAGAGGCCCAACAGCACGATGGGCGTGAGGACACCGACTACCCTGTCACGGCCTTTGACCTCGGCGCTCATGCCTTCTCTCCTTCCGCGTTTTGACGCGCGCGCTGTACCTCCTCGCGCAATTGCTCCCAGATATGGAACACGAGATCGCCATAGGAAGGTTTTTGCCGGAGTTCCAGCACATTCCGCGGACGCGGAAACGGCACATCGAGCACGGCCTTGGCGCGCCCGGGATTGGCGGTCATGATCATGATGCGGTCACCGAGCGTGACTGCTTCGTCGACGCTGTGGGTGATGAATACGACCGTCTTCTTGGTCGCTTCCCAGATCCGCAGCAATTCCTCATGAAGCAGCAGCTTGTTCTGCTCGTCCAGCGCCGAGAACGGTTCGTCCATGAACAGGATTTCCGGATCATTGGCGAAGGCTCGCACGATCGACACACGCTGACGCATGCCACCCGATAGCTGGTTGGGATAGCGGTCGCGAAACCGCCACAGGCCGATCCGCTCGAGCCACGTGCGGACCGTGTCGGACACCTGCGCCTCAGGGACACGCCGCATACGCAGGCCGTAGGCGGCATTATCGAATACCGTCATCCAGGGGAACAGCGAGTCGCCCTGGAAGATCATGGAATTGACCGGGCGCTTCTCATCGGTCCTGTTGACGGCGACGGTGCCTGAACTCTGAGTATCGAGCCCGGCAAGGATGCGCAGCAGTGTGGTCTTGCCACAGCCGCTCGGGCCGACGATCACGAAAAACTGCCCTTGCGGAATATCGATGGTGATGCCGTCGAGGGCTACGAAACCCGACGATCCGAAATATTTGCTGACACCCGAAAGGGACAGTTGCGGCGTCGACGGCACCAGTTCCGGCCGCCCCTGCTTATTCAACACGTTCGCAATAGCCATGACGTATCCTTCTTTGCCGTCAGTTTTCGGCAGGCTTGTAGGAGCCGAGCTTCTGCACCGCCTTGTCAGCAAACGAGGCGTCGACAACGTCCTCGACCTTGCCCGGCCGCTCCAGATAGCCGTTGTCGGCAAAGAACTTCAGATCGTCCGCCATGCTCTTCACGTTAACCTTGCCATCCGGATCAATCCCGTTCGGCACCATCTTCTTAAACAGCTCCGGATCCTTCAGGCCGGTGCTTTTCATGATGGTCTGAATCACCTGGTCGACGCCCTTGCCCGTGAATTTTCCGCCAGCGGTGGCATCGTTGTAGATGCGCGCCGCCTTGAGGTAGGCGACCATGAACCGCTCGGCGACGGCCGGACGCTTGGCGATGAAGTCACCGCCATAGAGCAGCACGGCAACCTGCTGATCCGGATAGCCATCCGCCACGAACTTCACGGCGACGCCGCTATTGATCGCCTGCGTGACCGACGGCTCCGTCGTGATCGCCGCGTCGATTGCACCGGTGGTGAAGGCTGCGATCTGCTGGGGATAGTTGATATAGTTGTGCGTAACGTCCTTGTAGGTCAGCCCTGCACCACCAAGGATGTGGCTAAGCTTTGCATTGGTCGCGGCTCCCGGTCCAACCTCGCCGAATTTCATTCCTTTCAGGTCTGCAACGGTCTTGACGGTGCCGTTGTCGACCAGCGCCTTGCGGACGAGCAGCGGCATGTAATCGTAAGAGCGTGGCGTCGAGCCCTTATCGGCTACGACCTTCACATTGATGCCGCGCGCCACCGCATTGTAGAGCCCCGCGGAAGATGCACCTGCGCCAACGTCGATCTGTCCCGCGCCGAGCGGCGCGATCATCTTCGGTCCGGAATCGAAGCTGACCAGGGTGACGTTGAGATTCTGTTCGGCAAAGAACCCGCGTTCGGCGGCAAGGTGAAAGACAACATCGCTGACCACGTTGTTGATGGCGACCTTGACGTCATCGGCCGCTTTCGCCCACGTGGGCACCAAGCTCGATGCCGCCACAGCACTGAAAACCAAACTCGCACGGATCATCCTAGAGAGCATCAATCACCTCCCAATGTTACCTGCGACCGCACTCTTGCGGGCGCGCTGCGTTGTTAACGTGTTCGGATCAGCCCCTTGCCTATCGCGCTCGTGCAAGAACGCGGGAGAAGGCGGCATTCGGATCTTTTTGCAAGACCGTCGCGAGGTCGACCTCTTCTTCGCCCTTGACATGGATGCGCTTGAAATCGAGCTCGGGCGCATCGACCGGCACGGTCGCATCGAGCCCCATCTTGGCGCTGATCCCTTTGTCGGTTGTCGGATCGAGCTTGGAGCCGAGCGCGCCGGAGACGACCAGGAGATCGCGGTCGGCCTGGAAGCGGGTGGCGACCGCCCATTCGATCTCCTCGGAATCACCAATGTCGACATCCTTGTCGACGACTATGACCTGCTTGATGTCATAGTGAGCGCCGAAGGCAGCCATGATGATGTTCTTCGGCTCGCCGTCGGCAATCTTGTCGATCTTGACGGCAAGATGATACCGACAGGTGCCACCCCGGGTGAGACGTACATCGAGCACGTTCGGGAAACTGCGCCGCAGATGCTGCACCAGCGTCGCCTCGCGCGGTACGCCGCCGAGAATGAGATGCTCGTAACCACCGCCGACGATGGTATGGTAGATTGGCTGAGCGCGGTGAGTGACCATGTCGACCTCGATCACCTCGCGATCCGCACGCGGCCCGTAGTACTGGGGAAATTCGCCGAACGGCCCCTCGGGCTCCCGCACGCGGGGAAGAATTCGTCCCTCGATCACGATCTCCGCATGGGCGGGAACGCGGACCGAGTTGGTCTTGCATTTCACGACATCGACGGGGTGACCGAGCAGCGCGCCGGCAATCGCCATCTCGTCTTCGTCCAGCGCAGCAATCGCCTGCGACGCCAGGAGCAGGGCCGGATGAACCCCAATGACGATGGCGATTTCGAGTGCCTCACCAGCTTCCTCAGCCATGCGGAAATAGGACAGCGTGTGCCGTGGCAACAACAGAACGCCGATCCGGTTCGGACCGCTGATCTGGCAGCGATGGATCGAGACGTTCTGAATGCCGTTGCGCGGATTGCGCGCTATCAACAGCCCCGCCGTGATGTAGGGGCCGCTGTCGCGCTCATTATGTTTCGGGATCGGCAGCTGCCGGAGGAGATCGACCTCGTTGTGGACAACCTCCTGCACCGGCCCGCTTGCCACTTCACGGCTCGGCAGCGGATTGCGCGCCGCCGCGAGGAAACGCGTCAGCAATTGCTCCTCGCTGACGCCGATGGAATCGGCGACCCAGTCGCGAGCCGCGAACAGATTTGAGACCACCGGAATGTCGTGCCCGCCGGGCTTTGGAAACAACACCGCGCGGTCACGCTCCAGCCCTTTCGAAACGGCAGCGAGCTCATCGGCAAGCCCTACTCCCTCGCGAGCAACCGCGAGTTTGCCGCGCTCGGCGAGGTGAGCGAGCCATGATCGCAAGTCTTTCGGCGCCTCCGCCGCAGCGGCTCTGGCCAGGTTCTCGGTCCGCATATGGCGATCCTTTCCGTGGTCTTCTTCAAGCATAGGGAGCAATTTTTCGCGGCGAACGACGCTTCAACGCCTCGTCCTCGCCCCAGCGGCGCACCACGCCGATGTCGATGTCGAACAGGTCGAGCACGCGCCCGACCGTATGCTCGACCATGTCGTCCAGGCTGTCGGGCTTGGCATAGAACGCCGGCACCGGCGGCGCGATGATCGCTCCCATCTCTGAAAGCGCGGTCATGGTACGCAGGTGGCCGGTGTGCAGCGGCGTCTCGCGCACCATCAACACCAGCCGGCGACGCTCCTTGAGCACAACGTCGGCGGCCCTGGTCAGGAGCGTGGTGGTGACGCCGGACGCGATCTCCGACATTGATCGCATCGAACAGGGCGCGATGATCATGCCCGCCGTGCGGAACGAGCCACTGGAGATCGAAGCCGCCATGTCGTCGATGGCGTGGCTGAAATCGGCCAGCACCTTCACCTCGGCGATCTTCAGGTCGGTTTCATAGGCGAAGGTCTGCTCCGCCGTCTTCGACATCACCAGGTGCGTTTCGACACCGGCGTTGCGGAGCAATTGCAGCAAGCGCACGCCGTAGACGACGCCGGAGGCTCCGGAGATGCCGATAATCAGCCGTGAGGGCGTCCGATCCTGCATGACGTTTCGCTTCTGCTCCCTGCTGCCGCGACGCAAGTGACGCCAGGCGTCGCGGCCATCGAAATGAATGTTGTTTGCCTGGGCGGTGCGGTGCCCCGATTTCGGGCTGCAGGCGCGTCAAGCTGTTTGAACGGACAGTAGAGGCAAGCTAAGATCAGTACAAATAATGATTGATGATAAACTCAATCATCCAAAATGATGCCCAGCGGCAGCCTACAGCACCGGCGCGTCGTCGAGGACAGGAAGGAAAAAACCAATGGAACTCAGGCAGATGCAATACTTCCTTTGCCTGGCGGAAGAGAGGAACGTGACCCGCGCAGCCCGCCAGCTCAACATCGTACAGCCGGCACTCAGCATGCAGATCGCCAAACTTGAGGCCGAGCTTGGCCAAAAGCTGTTCGAGCGGAGCATCAACGGAATGACGCTGACGGTCGCCGGCGAAGCGTTCTCCCGGCTCGTGTTTCCCATCGTGCGCGACGTCGAATATGCCAAGCAGGAAATGGCGCGGCTCAACGGCCGTATTTCCGGCCGGGTATCGGTCGGACTGATTACCTCGGTGGCGCAGAGCACGATGGCGAGTTCGTCCGCAACCGTTGCGCATCTCTATCCGGAAATCACGCTCTCGGCCTGCGAGGGATACACGGAAACCTTGACCGACTGGGTGAATTCCGGGCAACTCGACTTTGCGCTAATCAACGTGCCGCGCCGGCGCGTTTCGCTCGCCACGCACCATGTAATGGACGAAGAGATGGTGTTCGCCTGCCGAAAGGATGCGCCGATCAAGCCACCGACGAACCTGCGTTTCGGGCATCTCGCCGAGTTCGACCTGGTCATGCCATCGAAACGGCACGGCCTGCGCATGATCCTCGAGGAGCACGCCACCACGGCCGGCATCGAATTGAAGCCGAGGCTGGAGCTCGACACGCTACCCGCGGTGTGCGACGTGATCGCCTCCACCAATCTCGTGACCGTGCTGCCCACGATTGCACTTCAACAATCCCTGGCGGACGGCAGGGTGAGAGCGCACCGCTTCGCCGAACCGCGCATCGTCCGATCGATCGCCTGGGTTCATCATCCGCGCCGAATGGTGTCCGCCGCCGCCAGAGCCGTGCTAGACATCATCCGCCACGACCTGCTCGAGGCCGCGACATCGGCAAGCAACTATGTGCAGCCGGCTTCCGGAGATACAGCGAGGCGCCGGGCTATACGGCGCGCCAAGTCGCGGTAGCCATCCTGCCGGCAATCATCAGAAGCTATCGCTGTCATCATCTCTAATTATTTGCGGTGATGACGAGACGCATCCTATGAGAAGCGGGGGTCACGCAACCAAGGACGCTTTCTCATGACCGGCGATCTTCGCCGCTCCTCACCGCGCGCGCAAGCCTGGGGTGCCGGCAGCGGAACAAGCCCCGAGGCTCGCTTGCGTCAGCGTTTGCCCACGCTGGATGACATCGAGCGCCGCGCCCGTCGCCGCATCCCGCGCTTTGCCTTCGATTTTCTCGAGGGCGGAACGGGTGACGATCTGAACACCCGGCGCAATCGACTGGCGCTCGATGCGGTGGAGCTGGTCCCCCGCTACGGCAAGCCTGGTCCCGTTAGCACTGAGGTTGAGCTGTTCGGCGTCCGTTGCGCGGCGCCGATCGGCATCTCTCCTGTGGGAGTCGACGGCATTATCTGGCCCGGCGCCACGCGGATGTTCGCAAGCGCAGCCGGCAAGGCAAGGATTCCCTACATTGCCGGCACGCTCGCCACCGCCACGATCGAGGATGTCGCCGAGCTTGCCGGTCCCTATGCCTGGTTTCAGCTCTACGGACTGCCGGCCGACGACCACGCCGTCACCTTCGATCTGATCAAGCGGGCAGGCGCGGCTGGCGTGCGGGTGCTGGCGGCGACGCTGGATGCGCCGGTTCGCTCCAAGCGTCCTCGTGATCTGCGCAACGGCCTGGTGGTCCCATTCCGTCCTACGCCAAGAACCATCCTGGACGTGGCTCTGTCGCCGCCGTGGCTGCTTGCGCTCGCCACAGCGGGCACGCCGTCCTTTCGCAACATGGAGCGTTACGTCGAAAAGCCGGCCACGCTGGCGAACACCGCCGGCTTTGTACAGAGCCAGATCAAGGGCACGTTTTCCTGGGATGTCATCAAGCGGATGCGGGATGCCTGGTCAGGCGCGCTGATCGTGAAAGGTGTCATGCATCCCGAGGATGCCGAACAGGCGCTTGCAGCGGGAGTGGATGGCATCCTGGTCTCCAATCATGGTGGTCGCCAGTTCGATGCTGCGCCTGCTGCGATCGACGTCCTTCCCGCTATCGCTGCAAGGGTCGGGACCAGAGCCA
Source organism: Bradyrhizobium sp. Crot121 (assembly GCF_059512385.1). Lineage (NCBI taxonomy): Bacteria > Pseudomonadati > Pseudomonadota > Alphaproteobacteria > Hyphomicrobiales > Nitrobacteraceae > Bradyrhizobium > Bradyrhizobium sp. Crot121. The sequence continues at coordinate 79,174 of NZ_JCAMOR010000033.1, forward strand.
CCATCCTGTTCGACAGCGGCATACGATCGGGCCTTGACGTCGCGCGCGCCATCGCGCTCGGCGCCAGCGGTACATTTGCGGGGCGCGCATTCCTGCTCGGGCTCGGCGGACTCGGGGAAAGAGGCGCAGTCTATGTCGCCGGACTCTTGAAGGAAGAGCTGGAGACCGCGATGGGACAGCTCGGCGCACCATCGCTCGACGCGCTCGCGCAACTCACACGCCGCCACCGCGGCGCCTTTGACTTTACCTGACTGAAGGGGAGACGGCGTTGTGCACATCATCGCGACGGGAGACATGCTGACGAACGACCTTGGCGACCGACTGCGCGCAATTCTTGGGCCCCAAGGCCTGGCCGAGCCGAATGCTGAGTTCGAGCGCTATTGTGTTTCTTTCGACGGCGCGTTCCGGGGACCCGCGCAATATATCGCGCGCCCCTCCTCCACCGCCCAAGTTTCTGCCGTCGTGACCGCATGCCGAAAGGCAGGCATTTCGATGGTACCTCAGGGGGGCAACACCGGCCTGGCGGGCGGTGCTCAGCCAATCGATCCCCGCAGCGTGATCATTTCGCTGGAGCGGATGCGCGCCCTGCGCGCGGTCGACGCGCAGAACGACACCATTACCGTCGAGGCAGGGATGACGCTCGCAGAGGTGCAGGCGCACGCAGCCGATGTCGACCGGTTGTTTCCGCTCAGCCTCGCCTCCGAAGGATCCTGCCAGATCGGCGGCAACCTTTCGACCAACGCGGGAGGAACGCAGGTCCTGCGCTACGGCAACATGCGCGCTCTGACGCTCGGGCTCGAAGTCGTACTTCCCGACGGCAGCATGTGGAGCGGGCTGCGGGGCTTGCGCAAGGACTCGACCGGCTATGATCTCAAACAACTCTTTATCGGAGCCGAGGGCACGCTCGGCATCATCACGGCCGCCACACTGCGGCTGTTTTCGAGACCGCGAGACATCGTCACGGCTTTCGTTGCTGTCCCGACGCCGGCGGCGGCACTTGATCTCCTCCACCTTGCCCGCAGCCACGTCGGCGAGAGCCTGAGCGCGTTTGAGCTGATGCGGCGCGAATGCATGAAGTGGGTCTTGGTGGCATTGCCGGGACAGACTTCACCCTTTGCCGAGGAACATCCATGGTATGTGCTCATCGAGGCTGCCGGCCAGGGCGAGCCGGGTTCGCTGCGTGATCCGATCGAGCAAATGCTGTCCGAGGCGCTGGAAAAAGGCCTGGTGATCGACGGCGTGCTTGCGGATTCGGAGGCGCAGCGCCGCCGTCTCTGGGCCCTTCGCGAAGGCCAGGCCGAAGCACAGAAAGCGGGTGGCGCCGGCATCAAGCACGACGTCTCGGTCCCGGTGTCGCAGGTGCCTGAGTTCATCGCGCGTGCCGACGCTGCGCTGGCGGACGCAATCCCGGGCATCCGTCCCTTTGCGTTCGGCCATCTCGGCGACGGCAATATTCATTATAATCCGATGCCGCCGCTGGGCATTAGCTCCAGTCAGTTCAATGAACGTCGGAGCGAAATCAACCGGATTGTGCACGACATCGTCGCCGATCTCGGCGGTTCGATCAGCGCAGAACACGGCGTGGGCCAACTCCGTCGATCGGAGATGCTCCGTTACAAATCACCAGCAGAGCTGAACGCGCTGAGGCTCCTGAAGCAAGCCTTCGATCCCCACAATCTCATGAATCCCGGCAAAGTCATCGCCTAAGCCTGCCGACGCGACGCTTGGCTTTGCGTTTGCTCGATCGATCCCTATCGATGCGAATGAAGTCGCCGCGATAGGTCACTTCGCCGAGGTAAATGACGCGATCGCTAGCGGTGTTGAAGACCCGCCGCACCTCCGCGACCGGAGAACCAAGCGGAACTTCAAGAAGCTTGGATGCTTCGAGATCGGCTGTACCGATACTCCGACAACACGATTACGAACTGGCTGCAGCAATCCACCGATTTCTTCATGGCGAACGCCGGCATCAAGGATTTCACCCCGGCCAACAAATATTTCGACCCGAGCCTTTACCTCAAGACGATTGCGTAGATGGCCATTAGCCCAAGCCCGCTTGAGGCCGGTGGGCCGCGGCGGAGCGGGCGATCAATAACGACCGCCATTGCGCTTTTGTTGCGTGAGCCATTCCGACAACGTTCTTGGTGTCGATCCTGAAGTCTTGCGATCTAATTGGCTTCGTGATGCCTTGGGAACGTTCCGAATACCCTTCTCTGAAGGTTTTCGCAAAAGCTCTGCAGACTGCGTCTCTATGGCGGCCTCCGAAGCAGCGGCTAATCGCGCGGCAGCCTCCTTTTCGAGGCGCAGTCTTTTCAATCGCGCCATCTTGTCGCGCTCTGCTTCTGCTTCGGCGCTGTCCGACAAAAGCGTCTTTTGGGGTACGATCTCAGCCGAGACCAGAACCCCGATGACAGTTCCTTCGCCAAGAGCCTTGCAGGCTTCGAACCGATGCAGTCCCTCGACCAGAACGAACCGGCCTTCGTCGGGCCGAACGAGAATGGGCACTTGTTGTCCGATTTCTAAAATACTTTCCGCGATTTCTTGAACGAGCTCAGGCTTGAGTGCTTTCTTCCTCTTCACGGGAACGTAAATCTTGTCGATTGGGAAGCTTTCCGGCTTGGACATAGCTTCTACTCCGCAGTGACTGAGCTCAATTACCGAACCACCTGGCGGCGGTGGCAAGATTTTAGGGATGAAGCGCTCTACCGCCAAGGCAATTTCCGCGCGTCCCTCGCGCGACACCGGTCGGACGACCGCCCCTTTTTTGAGTCCAGTTTCCTATCGGCTGAGGAATCAAAACTGGTAGTGCCACGAACGAGAAGGCCCTGCTTCTAATTTGATTGGCCGATCGCATCCTTACGCTTGCGAAACTCGACCGCGTGATCGCACGCGGCGATCTCAGAGCAAGGAAAACACGGCCACTCGGTGGTGGTGATGAGAAGCGAGATCGCGCGCTACATCGAGCAATGGCCTGACGTGAAACCGCGCACTGAAGGGGTACGCAGTGATTGAGGTTTCAGCCGACTTAAACAGCGAGGGCGAGCGCTTTTCGAGTTTCTGAGGTTCGACTTCGTCAACGCAATCGATCTTCGGATATTCCGAACCGGTAAGCCATTTATTTTACTGATGTTTTTGACCTGGCTGGGGCGGGAGGGATCGAACCTCCGAATGGCGGAATCAAAATCAGTTTGATTATTCAATGATTTCAAGGTGCATTTGGAAAAAATGTCGAAAACGGCCTCTAATGATATCGATAGCTTGGCAGCCGTTTCCAAATGAAAAAGCTCGCCACCCATAGCCGTGCAAGCGCAGCGTTCGGTCACGGTTCGTCCCTTTGCGGGCATACAGGCGTAGTCGGCGCCAAGTCGTAGCGGCAGGTTACGTTCGTAGCGAGATTATCCGATTCCCCCCCGCTCAGGCCTAGCTCAATTCCGGCGCACGCCGGGACTTCAAGACCCGCGTCCCTAGCGCTTCCGGGACAGGCTGCCTCGACGCAAATGTGGCGACTATCCGTCTTCACAAACCTCACATGATTACGCGGCGGCGTAGAGTGGACGGCGGAGCAATGGAGCGCTCCGCTCAGCCGAGCCCGCCGTTGATGCACCGGCCGATGGTCGGGGACGACTGGGCGGGGCCGCCGTAACCCTCCATAGGCACGGACGAGGCATCGGCCCTCCGCCCAACCCCAGACGGCCCTCTGAGCGGCCTCCCGAGGCCGCTGAGCGCGTATGCCGGCGCCCATGGCGACGGCTAATCACTCTTCGAGCGGCTCGGCTACCATCTCTCGGTCGGGGGAAGTACGATTGCGGGGCGCAAATGGCGATTGGGCGTGCTGCGTCATGACGTACAAGCCGGAGGCAAGGCCAAACATGGATCGCAGGAAATTTATAAAGAGAGCCTCGGGACTG